>CAIZXK010000112.1 GCA_903936865.1 uncultured Bacteroidales bacterium
AAACTTAAAAAACTGTATTATGAAAAGGATTTTATTTTTATTATTTGTGCTTTTTACATTTAATGGGTTTTCACAAGATTGCAAAGATATTGAATATAAAAAGGACGATTTTACAGGAAATGAGACTTTTACAAGTCCTTTTGTTTTGAAAAACAAAATATTTCCAGTTAGTTTAGTGAAATTTATTAAAAATAATGATACATTATTTTTTCTTAATCTAAGGGCTTATGGATCTACAGTAAATTTAAATAAAAAAAGTATAATAATTCTTTTTACTGATGGTTCAAAACTTGAGCTAACTGAAACAATAGATTGTAAAGTATCAAAAGATGTTGAAACAGATAAAAACTATACTTATTCAACTACTATATTAATAAGTGATGAACAACTATTAATTCTAAGAAAAAAACTTATTAGTAAATATAGACTTTACATTTACGATTTAGAATTAACTGAAAAACAAAGTTCTTATTTTAACGCTTATATAAATTGTATGTAAAAAGTATGTTCAAAATTTAAATAGCTTTTGTAATTTGAATATTAAATAACGATGTTAAAAATTAATTGTATCGATTTTTTTACTATAAATAGAGGGTTCAATTCCTACCATGAACACTTTTAACATTTATTATCAATTAGTTAACTGTGTGTACATACAAAAGTACATACACTTTTCTCTTTTTACCCTCCTATTTTGCTTTAAATTAATAAAAAAAGCAGTATATTTTTAGTGTATATTTTTAATAAAATTAATCAATAAAAAAACAGAAAAAAAATGAGTATTCAGGCTTAAATGAGTGTATTTTATGAGTGTATCAATTTTAATACATTGATTATTAATATGTAAATAAGTCCCGTACAGCCCACATTTAAGCTTTGCCTGTTGCAAAGTTTTTTTATTTATACGGAACTTCTAAAAAAAATTCTTCGTTGAACTTCAATTTTTAAATTTCTTAGTTACATCAGTAAACTGTGGCTTTAAAAATCTTGTTCACCTCAAAAATCTAATTTTTAGAAACCCTTTACAGTATATATATTTAATAAAAAATTCAACAGATTATAGAAACGTTAAAGTTTATAGATAAAAATATGACCAATCAGATTTTAAGTTCATCGGGAGGTGACTTGAAATTTCAAAATGAATAAGAATCTAGTTAAACAATTTATTAATAAAATCAATTTCAGTTAAGTATCAAATAATATATAAACATATTTGAGTTTGGAAATTGAGAAAATTCACTAATTTTGTAAAAAATAATAAATTCAATATTTATTTGGACAACCAAATAATAAAAGAATTGTCTACTATTTTTAAATATATATTAAATTAATAGCTTTCAGCAAATAAATTAACTAATAAAATAATAAGAAAGTGCAGTGTCAGCACTATAATAACAGACTGAATTACAATGAAAAAAATTATAATTATCTTTACAATCTTAATTGCAATGGCAATTAATGCAAACGCACAATGGACCTTGCAAACCAGTGGAAAAACCAACGACTTCTACTCTGTTTATTTTATTGATGCCAACAATGGATTTGTGGTTGGTGATGATGATGGAATGGGTAGTGGTGGAATGATTCTGAAAACTACCAATGGAGGCACCACATGGACACCACAGATTAGCAATACGTATTCTATTTTAAATTCAGTTCGTTTCACCGATTTAAATACAGGTTATATTGTTGGTGGATCAGGTTTAATTTTAAAAACAACAAACGGTGGAAGCACATGGACACCTCAAACAAGCAATGTAAGCGGTAATTTAAAATCAATTTTTTTTACTAGTGCCACAACTGCTTATGTTGTTGGTAGCGGAGGTATCATACTAAAAACAGTTAATTCAGGTACAACTTGGACTACACAAAATAGTGGCAGAACTAATCTATTGAAGTCGGTTCATTTTATTAATGCAACCACTGGTTATGCAGTAGGCGATTCGGCAACTATACTGAAAACTACTAACGGAGGCACTACATGGACTGCTCAAAATAGTGGAATTACCGGTATGTTTAAAAATCTTAACGCTGTATATTTTACTGATGTAAATACAGGTTATGCTGTAGGCCAAAGCGGAAAAATTATTAAAACTACAAATGGTGGAACTACCTGGACTGCCCAAACAACCAGTGTTACAAACGATATTTTCTCTATTCAATTTCTGGATGCCAATACAGGTTATGCCGTTGGTTGGACCAAAGTTCTTAAAACCACAAACGGTGGTACTACATGGACCGTTCAAAGCAGTGGGATTTCAGGAAATTATGACAACCTGAATGCTGTGTTTTTTATAAATGCAAACTTAGGCTATACAGTTGGTCTTAAAGGAAGGATATTGAAAACAACAAACGGAGGAAGTGTAGGAATCAATGAAAATACATCAGCTTTAAATTTCAGTATGTATCCCAACCCTGCATCTGATAATTTTACTATTATACGTAATGATAAAAATAATTCAACTTCAATTGTAAATATTTACAATGCTATTGGTAAATTGGTTAAGACCGAAAGTATGAACCAAAATCAACAAACAATAAATAGTAAAGACTTAAGTAACGGCATTTATTTGGTCGAAATTAAAACAAAGGAAAAAACATCAACTCAAAAACTATTGATTCAAAGATAGTTTGATTATAAAGTAAAACAAAAAACCGCTATTAAAAGCGGTTTTTTGTTTTAATAGTAATTAATTTATTCAAAACATAAGCATTAACTTTCAAATCGATAGCATCGTATTTGTAAATATCTTGATATGTAAAAAAAACCAAATGTCAAAACAATGAAAGTCTTTTAGATTAATATTTTATTGTTGATTTTAATAAAAAAAATTGTAATTTTGCAGTATAGATCGGGAAGTGGCGCAGTTGGCTAGCGTACTTGTCTGGGGGGCAAGGGGTCGTGAGTTCGAATCTCATCTTTCCGACAAAAGGGGTAGTATTTTATACTGCCTCTTTTTGTTTTATTCAAACATAAATTCATATAATGGTTTCCAACATAAAGAAATGCATTATAACTAAAAAACCGTT
>CAIZXK010000113.1 GCA_903936865.1 uncultured Bacteroidales bacterium
ATAATGAATTCTTAATCCGCAACATTACAAAAGATGAAGTTGATTCCATTGCAATTGAATGGGCTGCAAAAGAAGGATGGAATCCAGGTATTTATGATGCTAATTGTTTTTATTCAGCTGATCCTAAGGGCTTTTTTGCTGGCTTTTTTAAAGATGAAGCAATAGCTTGTATTTCAGCGGTTTCTTATGATTCAAGTTTTGGATTTTTAGGATTTTATATTGTTAAACCATATTATAGAGGAAAAGGATATGGAATAGAAATCTGGAATAAAGCTTTAGCTTATTTAAACACTCAAAATATTGGTTTAGATGGAGTAATTGAACAACAGGAGAATTACAAAAAATCTGGTTTTTCTTTTGCATATAATAATATCAGATATGAAGGAAAAGCGAAATTAACTTCGGAATTTTTCCCGGAAATAGTTAATCTGTCAAAAGTTCCATTTGATGATATTTTGCATTATGATAATGGAATATTTCCTGTTTCAAGATTAAATTTTCTCAAATGCTGGATTCAACAACCTGAATCCTTATCTTTTGCAGCTATAGATAAAGATAAAATTGTTGGTTATTGTGTATTAAGAAAATGCAGAAATGGATATAAATACGGACCATTATTTGCAAATACTGCTGAATTAGCAAATAAACTATTTACTACTGCAAATAATTACTTAATACCAGAAACCAAAATATATTTGGATATTCCTGAAAAAAATAAAGCTGCATTAATTTTAGCCGAAAAACATAAAATGACAAAGGTTTTTGAAACTGCACGAATGTACACAAAATCAGAACCTGATATTGATATCAATAAAGTATTTGGTGTTACATCTTTTGAATTAGGTTGATTTTTAATTGTTTTTAGATTTCAATAGAAATTTATCATACAATATTAACATCAAACCAGTAAATACACCTATTGCTGAAAAAACCATCCATATATGAGATGGATTATAAGTATTCCAAAGAAAATGTGTTAATTGATGAGTATTCATACCCATTTTGTTTGCTGCCATATTTATATAATCTGTTTGAGTAAATTGGTCAGATATTTCAGGAATCTCAATACCTCGTTTTGCTACTTCCAATTTTAAAAGATAAATTTTGTCTGATATTTTTGTGTAAACATCACCGGATAATATACCTGCAAAGAAATTTCCACCTGCCAAAGGCAAAAAAGATGTTCCCATATATAGTGCAGTTTTGCCTTCAGGTGCTATTCTGCCAATATATTCGGATATTTTTGGTGAACTTGCCATTTCTCCAAAAGAGAAGATCATTAAAGATAAGAAAAGGTACATTCCATTTTGAGTTACAAACCACAATGCTAAACCTAACGAACAAACAAAGATGCCTGTAATCATTGCATTAAGAGGTTTTAATTTCATTACAACCGTAGAAACTAAAATTTGAAACATAATGATATATAATGTATCAATATTTATTAACATTTCAGGGGATATACCTCCGTCAGCATTACCTATTTTTGAAGCAAGAGTAGGGGATAAGCTAGCTAAGTTATTGTAGATAATACTTGTATCAATCCATTGCTCAATAAAAGTTGGAAGAGTAAAAAATAGTTGCCAATACATTGTCCAGAATCCAACAATGATTAATAAAAACAGAACAAATTTCAAATCTTTTAAAACAGTAGCAATATTTTTGAATACATTCAATATCAAATTAAAATAAGAATCCGTATTTTTTTCACGTTTGGGTTCCTTATAAAATATTAATAAAAAAAGGTTTATTAATATTATTCCAGATGACATAACAAAGACATAATTCCAGTTATTTTCTCTTAGTTTTGAGGCAAATACCTGACCTATAAAAGCTCCAATATTAACTATCATATAGAAGATTCCAAATCCAACTGATGAATTAGTATTATTGGTATTTCGAGCGATAGTTGCAGAAATAACCGGTTTAAATAAAGCGGCTCCAATTGCAACAAACAGAAAAACAACAAAAACCATGGAATAACTTTCCACTTGTCCCATCAAATAATATCCGGATGAAAGAATGATATATGCAATTAGTAATACTTTTTTGTAACCGAATTTATCAGCAATTGCACCTGTAATAATTGGCAAAAAATACAGAATAAAAGTAACCGTACCCATCAAATGACCTTTTTGAATCTGAGTAAATCCTAATGCTCCGGTTTCCTTTGAACCAGTCAGATACAATGCCAGAACAGCAAACATACCATAATAAGCCCATCTTTCGAAAAGCTCCATCGTATTGGCCATCCAATAAGTACGTGGAAAAGATTTAATTAAATTAACAAACTTCATAAACTTTATTTTGATTTTTTGCGTTTTCTAATTTTAAGAAAAAACAGAATTAATAATCCAAATCCAACTGGTAAATATATAATTGACAAAAATAATGTATTATCTTTGGTTTCAAGTACTTTTGCTGTTATAAATATTTTTTTTGGTATTAATGTTGAATCTGTTTTCATAATGGAGTCATAAATAATCTGATATTTATTGAAAAACATTACAGCTTCACTATAATTTCCATTTCGATAATATGCTTTACTTAACAATTGATAATTAACTGCTATTTCAGGTAATGATTCAATATTTTTTGCTAAAGCTAAACTTTCATTGAAATAGGTTATTGCTTTTTTTAAATCACCTTTTTCCAATATATTTGAACCGATTAAATAAAGTGAAGATGATATATTTCTTTCATCTTCAAGCTCTTCTGCAATTTTAAGAGCCTGATGATATATTTCAGATTCTTTTTCATATAAATCAAGTTCGTGATAAAGTTGCCCAATATTAAATAATGTAATCAACAAACCTGATTTATCTTGAAGTTCATCTCTAATAAGTAGTGCTTTTGTTAGAAAATCATAAGAAAGTTCAAAATATCCTGAACTCAGGAATGCTTTGCCAATGTTATTTAAACTTTTACCTTGTAAATACAAATTATTGACTTTTAATGCTAATAAGTAACTTCTATAATGATATTTAAGTGCAAGTGGAAAATTCTCTAACATTTCATATACACTTCCCATATTATTTAATGCAAATATCATTTCATCTTCTGCATTTCTCTCTTCATCAATTTGTAATGATATTTTAAAGCATTCCAATGCTTTATGATAATGTCCTTTGTAAAAATACAACATTCCTTTATTATTCTGAATGCTTGAAATATTCTCCTTATTATTGGTTTTCAGTGCGATACTTAATCCCTTATTATAATACCAAATAGCTTTTTCGTATTCACTTTTTTCCTGAAACAGAAAACCTAAATTATTATAGCAATCAAATATTCCATTACTATCATTCAAAATAATGTATTTATCAATGGATTGTAAATATAACTTTTCTGCAGTAGTATAATCACCTAAATAGAAATGGATAATTCCAATATATCTTTCAGACAGTGCAATCCCTTTTAAATAATGTATTTTATTCGCTATTATTAAAGCTTTTTGAGCAGAAAGTAAAGCTGCATCTCTGTCGTTATTTCGAAGTTCAGCAGATTCTGCATTTAATAAATCAACCTTTATTTGTTCATCTTCAATATTTTGAGAATATATAAATTGAATAGTAACTATTTGTAATAATACTATTAAAAAAAAGATGATTAATATATATGTCGATTTTATCTTCATTTAATTTACAGTTAGGTAAGGATATATTTTATCATAAAAATCATCATAAATTAAATTAGCTTTTTTAATTTCGCTAACAGTTTTATATTCGCCTTTTTGTGTTCTGTACATTACAACAGATTTAGCAGTATAATAATCAAAATATGGATGTTTTTTTAATTCCTGGATTGTAGCTTTATTAATATTAATCTTTTGAATAGCAGATGGATTAATTGTAAATGAGGCTTGAATCTGCAAATATCTTGCTGAATCCATACCAAAAACTTCGAGTAATTGCTCTTTTTTGATAAACCCACCCAATAAATCCCGATATTTGGCAATTCTGCGGGCAAAAGAAGCACCTATACCTTTAATTTCCTGTAAATCGTTAGTATCGGCAGTATTTACATCAACAATAAAAATTGGTTTAATTTTAGTTTCATATTTAATGTTTTCATGAGCTGATTTTTGATTATCAGGTATTGTAATATAATTTTCCAATATCCGGTATTCTTCATTGCTGATACAAAACATTTTTTTAAAATCTTCTTTTTTATAGAACTTACCACCTTTTGAAAGATAATTTTGAATTACGTTAGCTTGTTTTTCACTTAATCCTAATTGAATCCATTGTTCTTTAAGCATAACATTGGGATTAAAAGGGAATGGATTTAATTTGATTTCAGCAAAACCCCTGTCGCTATTATTAAAATCAAATTTTTCATTTTTCTTATAACTATTAGATGATGTGTCAATTGATGCTTCAAATTTTGCCAATTCTTTATCAATTGATGAAAAATTCTTGTTGGAATTGCTTAAAACAGGAATAATAAATAATTTGGAAATAATTAGTAATAAAATCAATGTGAGCAATATAACAATGCCTCTTCGCTCTCCTTTGCTAAAAGAAAAGAAAAATTTGAATTGAGTTATTATACTTTTTGGTTTTATCATTTATTAAATTGAGAGGATAGCAATAGTAAAAATTCCATGTTTGCTAAAATTTCATAAAGTTATCTTTTGTAATCATCATTTTCGGAATATGAATCAGGTTCTTGCTTTGGCTTTGTAAACAATACTTTAGCAAAAAAATATAAAGTTGCTAATGTTATTATACCAATGGTAGTAAGCCATAAAATTAATGCTGATGTATTCATGTTAAAATCTCCCTTCTTTAATTCGATTTCTATAAGCTTTATGAACTAATATTGAAATAAATACGAAAACACTTAGTAATAAAATGCGTGTACTATTTATTAAAACTAATTTTATTTCTAATTCATTTTTAATTACTATATTAGTTGCTGAAAGTATTTGTTCTTTTAATGCAGAATTTGCAAGTTGCTTTATTAAAGATCCGTTATCGAGTATCCATCCATTTCCATTTATTAAGCTATTAAATGCTGCTTGCCAATCATTAGCAAGAGGAGTAATTAATGCACCAATGAAAACAAATATAAGCAGTACAGGTGTAATATATTTAATAATATACTTATAAATAATAGGTACTTTAATGTCTGCTCCATGATTAATTTCTTTCCATCCCTTTTTCATTCCAAAAACCCAGGCAAAAAGAACAGATTCTAACAAAGCAAAAACAAATAATGATACTGTGCCTGTCCAATAATCATATTCATCAAAAACTCCCTGATTAAAGAAAAATACGGTAGGTAAGCCTAATATAAGAATGATAACTCCAAACGCAATTGCTGATTTTTTTTGATTCCATTTGAATTCGTCTTGCATAAATCCCATACAAGGAATTCCCATTGCAAGAGATGAAGTAATTCCAGCAAAGAATAACAATCCAAACCACATTATACCAGCTATTGCTGATAAAACGGCTCCCCATTGTGCAAAAAGATATGGAATGGTTTTGAACCCCATACCCAAACCACCAAG
>CAIZXK010000114.1 GCA_903936865.1 uncultured Bacteroidales bacterium
CAATCCTATTTTCCATTCTTCAAAAGTAGGAAAATTTTTAGAAATTATAAATCTTGCACTAAAGTGCATAGTTTTGAACTAACGAAATTGAGAATAAAATAAAGATAGGAGAAAAAGATTTTATTGCATATTTTTAAAAAAAGTGTAATTTTGAGGCCTAATTTAACAAGTATAACAGAATGAAAAAAATTATTGCAAGACTATTGGAATTTGAAACTAAATATAAACTTAATCCTTTAAGAGAAGTTGCTATATTTATGCTGATTACGATTGTGGTACACTTTCTTTACAGATTATGGGCCAACCATTATGACTACCGAATTTTTGGATTTCAAGTTATTACTCCCGGAATTTTTGATTTCTTTTCTGAACTTCTTTTTTATCCCAGCCAATGGGTAAATAAAAATATATTGGGTTTACACTTTGTAACCGAACAAAGAGATATGTTTTTCTATAGTGGTTTGCCGGCTGAAACTCACAAACCATTGGGTTGGATTGGAGTTTATCCCGGTTGTTCGGGACTCAAACAATTTTTGCAGTTTTCTATTCTGATGATGATTTACCCTGGACCATGGAAGAAGAAACTATGGTTTATTCCATTGGGCTTATTTTTCATCTATTTAACCAATATATTCCGCATTGTTGGCCTATCTTTTATTATTGCAGAATGGAGCAATCAGGAATATTATAATTTTAGTCACGATTATATTTTCAGACCTTTCTTTTATGTTGTAATCTTTGGATTATGGGTGTATTGGGTTGAAAAAATAAAGAAAATTGGAGAAAAAAATACCTGAAAGGTATAAACTCCATATAGTGTTTATACCTTCGAAATGTAAATTTCAGAAACCAATCGCTAAACCTGTATTTACAATAATCTGATTACCCTGAAAGGACTTGGGAGTAAACAAATCAAGATAATATTGTTCTGATTTACCGTCAACGGCATATCCTTTAATATTACTATTAATAGCTTCAACAAATAAAATAGTGTTTAAAAACAACTCATACGTTGCTTTTAAAGCCAATGTATTATTTTCCCATATTACATCCTTAATAAAAGGTAATCCGCCAAATATACCAATATCACCATATTGATAAATATTCCCTTTTTTAGCCTGAGTCCATGAAGCTTGCAGACTCATTCCCCTTATTGGTTTGTAAATAGCTGATAAATAGACTTCCTGTGCATTATCCTTTAAGTAATGACCAAGGCTAAAATGATTATTTTCGAATGTAGTTGCAGGTAAAAAATGTTGATATGCCATTGGGTTCGTTCTTGTATATTCAGCTATTATTGTAATATTCTTAAAATAAAAGTCAGTTACACTTCCTCCAATTTTAAAGCTCAAAAAATTTGAATGCTTTTGGTTATCAAACATATTTTTTAATGAAAGTTCGTCAATATAAAGTGATGTAAAAATATTAATATTCTTTATCTGACGCGAACTTATACTCATAAACATCTGAGAATTCTGACCTGCATCACCATACTGATAGGTTGAATTTAATGTATGATCTACTGATTTATAAAATAAAACAGGAATTAAATATGCGGCTTGAATACTAACATCACTATATACAATAGAATTTCCCACAGAAACATTAAGCCTTTTGAAAGGTGTAAATGTAAATAAATTGGCAGCAATATATTTGTCCCTGAATACTGTTCGAAAAGAACTACCACTGTTGTATGAACGATTACTATCAATAACTTCAGAATTCAACCATCCATGGATGTAATTAAATTCAAACCATTTTGCCGGTTTCAGGCTTAATTTGATATGTGCAAAAGAAGGAGTTCTACCCGAAAATATATTTGAACCATTATAATTATCACCCCAGATAAAATGATCTTTAATTAAACCGAAAGAACCCCATTTCCATGAATAAATAATTCCACCTCTCATTTCGCTATAATCACCCCCACCACTGGAATTATATTTTTGCGGAGCGCCGGAGTTCTGATTTAAAAATCCAGATCTTGTTATCACTTTAGTTTCGTTATTATCTCTTAAACTTGCATAAAGACTCCAGTTTTTACCAATATATCCCATAAATTCGGCACCACCCCATGTATGACGAATATTTTCTGATTCTGTTTTGAAATAGCTTATACCCCATATCGGCTTTACCGATACTCGCAGGAATGTATCCTTATATATAAGGGATAATGTTGAAATTGAAGTAGATAAATTCTCATTTTTTGAAAAAATATCATACTTTTCATTAACTATGGATGGATTTTCCATTAAAAAACCATTTAGATAAAATTGTAATTCATCTTTTTGACGTTCAGATAATTGAATATTATTCTTTTCTGCTTCCTGCAATTTATCATAAATATAGTTTCTACTAAAAGGCTTTACTGTAGAATTAATTATAATTATATGATTATTTGCCAATTCATCTAAAAACTCATAAATCCTATTATTGGTTATGGGTTCAAAAATAGTTTGGGAAACTAAGTAAAACGGACTAAATATTATAATACTAAAAATGATGAAATACTTTTTCATTTGTTATCAATTTAATTATTTAAATATACTTATGAACATAAATACTAATTGTATTGCTTAGTTTTTAAAATTCTCAATACCAAGCAATAAAAAACCAGCTAAAAAAAATTCCCATAATCTATCAATTAAGGGAATTGTATTCTAATAATCAACAGTTTAATTAATTATATGTTCAAATAACAATACTCCGTTAAACTATTATATGTCGCTGATATTGCAAATGTTGACAAAGTCAGATTTGTTTGCACAATACATTGATAATCATTTGATTAAACTTTTCATGATAAAACCTTAATAAAGGTTAACGAACTATTGAATAATAAAAACAGTTTATTTCATTTGATAAAACTCTTTGATTTTGAAAACTGTATAATCCATTTGTTCTTTTGATAATTCAGGGAACATGGGCAAGCTGAGAATTTGTTCCTGATATGCTGATGCTACAGGAAAATCATCGGGTTTATATCCTCTATACTTATAAGCAGGCATATTAGGTAAAGCAACAGGATAATGAATTGCGGTTTCTATTCCATTATCCTTTAAATATTGCTGCAATTCATTCCTTCTTTCTGCTCTTATACAAAATACATGAAAAATATGAAAAGAATTTTCACGGATAGACGGTATTTTTATTTCATTTATATTGGATAATATTTTTGCATAATACATGGCATTAGCTAACCTCCTTTTGTTCCATTCATTTATTTTAGGCAATTTAACATTTAAGATTGCAGCCTGCAAACCATCCAGACGACTGTTGATCCCTTCCATTAAATGATGATGTTTGGTAAGTGCACCGTGGCTTGAATACATTCTGCATTTTTCAGCTAACTGATCATCATTGGTAATTATAGCTCCTGCATCTCCATAAGCTCCTAGGTTTTTGCCCGGGTAAAAACTAAAAGTGGATGCCATGCCAAAAGTTCCTACAAATTGATTATTATATTCAGCAAAATGAGACTGTGCACAATCTTCAATCAAAATTAAATTGTATTTCTTGCATAATGCCATTATCGGATCCAAATCCGCTGCTTGACCGTATAAATGAACAGGAATAATTGCTTTAGTTTTTTTTGTAATTTTTTCTTCTATCAAATCAGGATTTATTGTATAAGTCAATGGATCAATATCAACAAAAACAGGAGTAGCTCCAGCCTGTGTTATCGTTTCAGATGTGGAAATCCAGGAAATACCTGCTGTAATTACTTCATAACCTTCACCTATTCCAAGCATTTTTAATACAATGTAAATGGCATCAGTTCCATTAGCAACACCTATGCAATGCTTTATACCAAAAGCTTTTGCAAAATTTTCCTCAAATTGTTTAACATGATGGCCCTTTATAAAAGAAGTTTCTTTAATTACTGTTTCAATGGCTTTATCTATAGCAATTTTATTATCAATATATTGCGTATATAAATCAACAAATGGTACTTTCATTTTTATATTAAAATTATAA
>CAIZXK010000115.1 GCA_903936865.1 uncultured Bacteroidales bacterium
TGTTTGATATGAATAGATTTGAAAATTTAAATTTTGTCAGTTAATAGTTTTTTATTAATTTAGTAGCCAAAGTTTAAGCGTTTTCAATGTGCTATCAAAACTTAACAATATTATATTCTGTAATTTTTTACTTCAATGAATAAATTAAGAATTATTGATCTTCCTAAAGTAGAGGACCCTCGTGGTAATCTTACGATTATTGAATATGGAAAAAATTTACCTTTTCAAATGAAAAGAGTATATTGGATATATGATGTACCTGGAGGTCAAACAAGAGGAGGTCATGCATTTAAAAATCAACTGGAATTAGTTATAGCCTTATCTGGAAGTTTTGATGTAGTTGTAAATGATGGAACTCAGGAAAATAGATTTCATCTTAACAGGTCTTATTTTGGTTTATATATACCAAATGGATTGTGGCGACACATGGACAATTTTAGTACAAATTCAGTTGCTCTTGTTTTAAGCTCTACATTATACGATGAAAATGATTATATTAGAGATTATCAAAACTATTTGTTATGGAAAAAATAAGCAAAAAAGTTAATGTTTTCGATTGCTCTGTTATCGAATTGCCTCGTTATAAGTTTAGAGCTGGAAATATAAGTATTTTCGAAAATAGTGAAGATTTACCTTTTGAAGCAAATCGTATTTTTTATATTTATGATATTCCGGGTGGAGAAGATCGTGGAGCACATGCTCATAGAGAATGTCATCAATTTTTAATAGCAGTTAGTGGAAGCTTTGAAGTTGAACTTGATGATGGAACCTACAAAAAAACAGTTGTACTTAACAGACCTTTTAATGGGCTTCATATACCACCTGGTATTTGGGCTGCTGAAAAAGGATTTTCTGCAGGTGCTGTTTGTTTGGTAATTGCCTCTGAGATTTTTAACGAAGAGGATTATATAAGAAATTATTGTAATTATTTAGATTATAAATTGAATTCATGAATAAACTATCGATAGAAAATATATTAGAATATTCAGAAAGATTACCTTTTTATAACAACTATAGCTTTTTAAGAAATGATTATCAAAAATATTCATTTCAAGTAAATGTGTTAGCATCAATATTTGATATTATTAATTCACAAAGTTGTCAAATTATTGAGATTAATATAAAAGATTTAAACCATTTATTTGTTGTAAAAAAATTAGATTGGGATAGTAATTATTTTAAATTCAATTGTTTATCAATTGAGTGTGTTTTTTTCAAGCATGCTGATTTTAGGGTCTTACATGATGCAATAAATATCCTAATAAGTAAATATTTACCACCAAAATCATATATAACAATAAATGTAACATCTGAAGATTTGATTTTGATTAAAGCTTTAAGTTTTACTAAATTTATATTAATAGAAACTAGATTGAATTACTTTTTAGATTTAGCAAAACGAATTAATATTAGAAATCTTAATAATGTCAAGGATGCTGAAATTATAGATATTCCTGCATTACGTTCTATTGCCATAAAAATGAAAAATAAGTTTGATAGAGTACATGCCGATCCTGCTTTTTCAGAAAAAGAAGCTGATAATTATATTGCAAAATTTGCAGAAGAATCAGTAAAGGGCTTTGCAAATATTGTATTAAAAGTTGATAATGAATATAATATTCCTTTTGGGTTTTTAGCTGGGAATTATCCGATTGATGTTTATGGGATTTTTGTTTCAAAACTAGTTTTAGCAGCAGTCGATAGTAGTGTTCAAAAAGGGAAATTATTAGATTTACTAGATGTAATGATAAATAGACTTAAGAATAAAAATGCTGATTTTCTGACAACAATAACACAGGCAGCAAATATTCCTGCAATTCGTACATGGGAAAAGGCTGGTTTTAAATTATATAAGGTGACAAATTTATATAGTATAAAAAATGATTAAATTTCTTGATTTACAAAAAATAAATGCTCAATATTCAGAGGACTTAAAGCAAGTATCAGCTGAAATTATTGATTCGGGTTGGTATTTGCTGGGTGAAAGAGTTAAGTGTTTTGAAAAAAAACTTGCTCAATTTATAGCTGTTGAACATGTTATAGCTGTTGCTAATGGACTGGATGCGTTACGTCTGATTCTTAAAGCTTATATTCAAATGGGTGTAATGCGGGAGGGAGATGAAATAATCGTCCCTGCAAATACTTATATTGCAACTATTCTTGCAATAACAGACAATCGCTTGAAACCGGTATTGGTTGAACCGGATATTAATACGTATAATCTGGATAGTAAACTTATTGAACAGCATGTTACAAAACGAACCCGCGCAATAATGGTTGTTCATCTTTATGGAAAGGTATGCTGGAGCGTTGAGTTGGAATCAATTGCAAAAAAATACAATCTTAAAATTATTGAAGATAATGCTCAGGCAATTGGAGCTAAATGGATTGGAAAGCGAACCGGTTCGCTTGGCGATGCTGCTGGTTTTAGTTTTTACCCTGGAAAAAATTTAGGTGCATTGGGTGATTCTGGTGCTGTAACTACTAATGATTTACAATTAGCAAATGTAATTCGTGCTCTAGCCAATTATGGCAGCAATGAAAAATATTATAACGAATATCAGGGTTTAAATAGTCGTATGGATGAAATCCAAGCCGCTTTTCTTACTATAAAACTTAATTATATTGATACAGAAAATCAAATACGGCGAAATATTGCCAATTACTATTGCAAAAACATTAAACATCCTGATATTGTTTTACCAGTTTTTTCATCTCTTCAAGTAGAATCAGAAGAACATGTATTTCATCTTTTTGTAATTAGAACGTTGAATCGTGAAAAACTTCAAAATTATTTACTCAATAATGGCATTCAAACTATGATACATTACCCAATTCCACCTCATAAGCAAAATGCATACCTGGATTTTCATAATCTAAAGTTACCTATAACCGAAAAAATTCACACAGAAGTATTAAGTCTGCCAATTAGTCCGGTAATGACTGAAGTCGAAATTAATAATATAACAAGCTGTATAAATGATTTTTAATTTAAACAAACATATTTTTAAATTGCTGGGTGGATTTTCTGTAATTGGATTAATTACAACTTTAATCTCATTACTTATGATTTTTGTTTTCCTGAAAATCTTAAAAACCCCACTTATTGTTACATACGTAAGTATATACACTGCAAGTATTTTGTTGTCATTTATTCTTAACTCTGTTTTTGTATTCAAATCTATTTTATCAATTAAAAATGGTGTAAAGTATTTCTTGATTTATTTTAGCGGAATGTTGTTAGGAACATTACTATTGTGGGTTTTTAAGAAAATAATTCCATTAGAAAATTACATTCTGGGATATTTGGTATTACCTTTTACAATGGTATGGAATTTTTCATTTTCTTTTTTACTTTTAAAACCAGAAAAATCATGTTAAGTTTAATTTTACTTTCATATTATAGTGGTGATCGTATTGTAAAAGCGTATCAAAAACTTTCGGAAATACTTGGTAATGAAAAAATACCCTTCGAATTAATTATAATTGATGATGGCTCAAAAGATAATTCTTATGAAATTGCATTAAAATTAGAAAAAGATTATTCTAATGTCATAGCTTATCAGTTAAGCAAGAATTACACTTCACATTATGCGATTTTTGCAGGGTTGAGTGTATGTAACGGTTTGTGTGCTATGCCGATTGTGGACGATGAGCAGCAACCCTATCAATCTGTTGTTGAAATGTATAGGTTATGGCAAAATGGCGAGAAAATAATTATTCCATATCGTGTGAAACGTAACGATGGGTTTTTAAATAATTTTTTTGCTAACACTTACTATAAAATAATTAATGAACTTTCTGATTTAAAGTTTCCTGAAGGGGGTGCCGATTTGTTTTTTATAGATAGAGAAGTAGTTGATATCCTCAATTCAAGAATTCATGCCATCAATACATCAAGCATTACTGAAGTACTAAGATTAGGTTATAATCCACATTTCTATGCTTATGAAAGAGTTAAAGGTACTAATGCCAAATCAAGATGGACTTTAAAGAAAAAGATACGATTATTTAAAGATACTTTCTTTTCCAGTTCCACCTGGCCAGTAAAAGTAATTACTTTTTTAGGTCTGTTCTTTTCTCTCTTTTCTATTCTAATCATCGTTTTTTATACATATATACGATTTTTGGGCAATACATCCTTTTGGGGTGAAAATATGCCTGGTTGGACATCTACAGTTGTCATTATTTCCTTTTTCTCAGGGTTAATTTTATTTTCTTTAGGTATAATTGCTGAATACATTTGGCGAATTTACGAAGAAGTCAAAAACCGTCCCGGATATTTGATAAAAAAGAAATAATTGATTATTATAGATTAAAAATACAAATAGATTTATAAAGGAATTCTTAAAATTAGATTTTTTAAGGAATTCTTTTTGAATATTTCACTAACCTTAAACTCTCAAGGATATTATTTATATCTCATTAGTAGCTGATTGCATTTTTTCATAGTCTTTTTCATAAAAAACATTTTAATTCCAGACTAATAAAAAATCTGCACATATAAGGTTTAGCTTTAAATTCTTATTGATTATAACTAACCTTAATAAAGAAATTATACCAAAATGATTTAATAATTAGTTCATTTTTAATTGTATAATGCCGATCGGAAATATGTTATAGTTTCAAGAGCGGAGCGAATTGGACTATTATATATCTTATTAGTATTATTTGCTTTTCCCTTGATTGGCAACAGCCTCCATTAATTTTCTTATTTCCTCTTCATCACCCAGAAAATAATCCTTAACTAAATTCAGATTATCATCAAATTCAAAAACATAAGGAATACCCGTAGGTAAATTCAGATTAACAATATCCTCATCGCTAATTTTCTTAAGATATTTAATAATACCTCTGAGGCTATTACCATGTGCAGCAACTAAAACCTCTCCTTTTTCAATCAGTTTCTTCGAAATATTGCTTTCCCAGTAAGGCACAATTCTTTCTACCGTTTCTTTCAGTGATTCGGTTAAAGGAATCAATTCTTTATCAACATCCTGATATTTAATATCCAATCTCGGATTACGCTCGTCATTTTCAGTTACTGCTGTTGGAGGTATATCATAACTTCTTCTCCAAACCAAAACCTGAGCATCTCCATATTTCTGTGCCGTTTCTGCTTTGTTCAACCCTTGTAATTCACCATAATGCTTTTCATTCAAACGCCATGTTTTCTCAACGGGTAGCCATAGCAAGTCCATTTCCTCCAACATGATATTCAAGGTCTTTATTGCCCTTTTTAGGTAAGAAGTATAACAATATTTAAAATTGAAATTATTGGCTTTCAATACTTGTCCACCTTTTACAGCTTCTTCCACTCCTTTTGCCGACAAATCTACATCTGTCCATCCGGTAAAACGATTTTCCTTATTCCATTCGCTTTCACCATGTCTAACTAAAACTAGTTTTTTCATTATTTAAAAATATTATAGTCCATTAAATCCATAAAGCTTTTGTTAGCTCTCAAAAATCAGGTAACTCTGCTTACTTTTACTTTCCGCTATACTTATAATTTGTTTTTTCTTTCAATTTATCCTTATTGGCAAGCACTACCAAAACAATTCCAGCTATAATAAATGGGATGCTAAGTAGTTGTCCCATATTAAGTAACATTTCCTTTTCGAAATTTACTTGAGTTTCCTTTAAAAACTCTATTACAAATCGTACAGAAAATAAGATAATTAAAAAGCTTCCGAATAGAAATCCATTATTAGGATTACCCTCTTTTTTATAATAATACCATCTCAATACAAAAAACAAGGCCAAATAGCATAAAGCTTCATATATTTGAGTTGGATGACGCGGTATTGTCTCATGATCACGCAGAAAAACAAACCCCCATGGCAAATTTGTAGTATGCCCGTAAATTTCGGAATTCATAAGGTTTCCGGTTCTTATAAAAAACCCTGCCAAAGCAACTACAATCACAATTCGGTCTATTACCCACCAGAAAGATTTTTTTTGTGTTTTGGAAAATAAAAATAATGCAAAAATAATCCCAATGGCAGCTCCATGACTTGCTAAACCTCCATGCCAGATATATAAAATCTCTATCGGATTGCTAAGATAGTAAGCAGGTTCATAAAACAAGCAATGCCCTAATCGTGCTCCAATTACAGTAGAAACTATCATGTACATGGCGAGCTTATCCAAAACAGCAATAGGCACATTTTCTTTTTTAAAAAAACGTTCCATTACCAGATAACCAACATAAAATCCGGCTGCAAAAAGTAAACCATACCATCTTACAGAAAGTCCTCCTAAGTGGAAAATCTCTGGATTTGCATTCCAATTTATAAAATTTAATATCATTATAAAAGAATTTGAAAAGCAAATTTATAAAACAAAATCAAACAATTTGATGTACTTAACGTTTTTTATGATAAAGTTAATAAGATTTTTTTGCAATAATTACGATATTTGCATAAATTTAATTTTCATTTGGAAACATGATTGCTGAAGGAAAGCCAAAAAAGCAATGGCTAATCAAGCTCAAAAATAAATATCGCCTTGTTATAATGAATGATGATACTTTTGAAGAAAAATTATCATTCAGATTGTCAAGGCTTAATGTTTTTGTTGCCATTGGTGCCACTTCCATTTTTCTTATCTTTGCTACTACATATATTATTGCATTTACGCCACTTAGGGAATATATCCCCGGCTATACCAATATGAAATTAAACAAGGAATCTTATACCAATTTATTAAAAATAGATTCACTTGAACGCGAAGTGCAAAGCAGGGAATTATACTTCAGAAACCTGAAAATGATACTTGACGGACAAGCAATTATCGACTCTGTAGCCCCGTATACCAAAGATACTACAAAAAAATACAATACTATAACCATAAAGAAATCAAAGGAAGATTCAATTTTAAGAAAACAAATTGAAAGTGAAGATAAATACGATTTATCATCTCAGGATTTAACACTTGAAACCAACGAACAAGTTACAGTAAATGCATCCATCAGTGGTTTTTTCTATTTTACACCACTTAAAGGAATCGTTATCAATGGATTTGATCCTGCCAATAATCATTATGGAATTGATATTGCAGGAAAGAAAAACGACTTGATAAAATCCGTTTTAAACGGAACAGTAATATTCTCAAACTGGACATTAGAAACCGGATATATTATTGGTATTCAACATCAACATAATTTAATTTCTGTTTACAAACATAATTCTGCTTTATTGAAGAAAACAGGGGATTATGTAAAAGCAGGTGATGCCATTGCTTTTATTGGCAATAGTGGAGAAATGTCAACTGGCCCTCATTTGCATTTTGAACTCTGGTACAACGGAAGTCCTGTAAATCCAAAAGATTATATTCCTTTCTAATGAATAAAATATGAAGAAAAAAATTGCAATTTTAGGCTCAACAGGCTCTATTGGTACTCAAGCATTAGAAGTAATTAAGGCACATCCCGATCAGTTGCAGGTCGAAATACTTACTGCACATTGCAATGCCGATTTGCTGATTAAACAAGCTATAGAATATCAGCCCAATACAGTTGTTATTGGAAACGACAAATTATATAGCAAAGTTAAAGATGCATTGGCTTCTTATGATATTAAAGTTTTTGCAGGAGAGGATTCTATCAGTCAGATTGTTGAATCGGATGAAATAGATGTTGTATTAGCCGCAATTGTGGGATTTGCCGGTTTAAAATCAACAGTAAAAGCCATTGAAGCAAAAAAAACGATTGCACTGGCAAATAAAGAAACCATGGTGGTTGCAGGGCAACTGGTCAATCAGCTGGCAAAGGAAAATGCAGTAAATATATTACCAGTCGACTCCGAACATTCTGCTATATTTCAATGTCTTGCAGGTGAATTTCACAATCCGGTTGAAAAAATATACTTAACTGCTTCCGGGGGTCCATTCAGAGGAAAAAACAGGGAATTCTTATCCACTGTTAAAAAAGAAGATGCCTTAAAACATCCGAATTGGGAAATGGGACAAAAAATTACCATTGATTCAGCAACATTAATTAACAAAGGACTGGAAGTAATAGAAGCCAAATGGCTTTTTGGGCTGGAACCGGAACAAATAGATATTATTATTCATCCTCAATCTATTATACATTCATTGGTGCAATTTCAAGATGGGTCTTTAAAGGCTCAGCTGGGTCTTCCGGATATGAAACTTCCAATACAATATGCACTCACCTATCCATTTAGGTTAAAAACTGATTCGGAAAGATTTAACTTCTTAAATTATCCGAATCTAAGCTTTGAAAAACCAGATATGGAAACATTTAGAGGGTTGGGATTGGCTTTTGAAGCCATGAAACGCAAAGGGAATATACCTTGTGTTTTGAATGCTGCAAATGAAGTGGTTGTTAATGCTTTTTTACAACACAAAATTGGCTTTCTTCAAATGACAGACGTAATAGAAAATTGCATGCAAAAAATAAATTACATCGAAAATCCTTCTTTGGAAGATTATATTCTAACTGATAAAGTTACACGTATTCTTGCTAAAGAATTATTATAATTAAATACATTTAAAAAAATAAATATGGGCATATTAACGCAAGCATTAGGCTTGATCTTAAGTTTATCAATATTGGTTTTGCTTCACGAAGCAGGACACTTTGGTTTTGCAAAATTATTTAAAACAAGGGTTGAAAAATTCTATTTGTTCTTTGATCCATGGTTTTCACTTTTTAAATTTACAAAAGGCGAAACAGAATATGGTATCGGATGGCTACCATTGGGCGGCTATGTGAAAATATCAGGAATGATTGACGAATCCATGGATAAAGAAGCAATGAAACAACCGGCTCAACCCTGGGAATTTAGGTACAAACCTACATGGCAACGTTTATTGATAATGACAGGTGGCGTTTTGGTCAATTTCTTTCTGGCACTTTTTATCTATTCAATGATATTATTTACCTGGGGAAAAGAATATTTACCGGTAAAAAATGCAACTTATGGTTTGCAATTTAATGAGGTAGCTATAAAAGCTGGTTTTCAAAATGGCGACAAAATTCTTAAAATCGACAATCAGGAAGTTGAAAAATTTAATGAAATTACAAAAAAGATTATCATTGACAATGCTAAAACTATTGAAGTTGAAAGAAATGGAGAAATAACAACTATCGCAATTCCTGCCGATTTCACAAAACAACTGTTGGCTGCACAAGTAAGATCCTTTGCTGATCCCCGATTTCCTTTTATAATTGAAAAAGTTATGGATGGGAATCCTGCTGCCAAAGCAAATATGCAAACAGGCGATCAGATAATTAAAATTAATAACGACACCACTCCATTTTACAATGATTTTATTGAAAAAGTTGAAAAACTAAAAGGAAAAGAAGTAGTAATTACCTTTTTGAGAAACAATGAGGTAAATACAGCGAAACTTACACTTACAACAGATGGAAAATTAGGTGTTTATCCAAAAGATCCTTCTTCATATTTTGAAATCAATAAAACCGAATATGGATTTTTCGCATCAATACCTGCAGGCATTAGTCTGGGAGTTGAAACCTTAGGCAACTACATCAAACAATTTAAATTGGTATTTACCAAAGAAGGAGCTCAGCAAATTGGTGGTTTTGGAGCAATCGGAGGTTTATTTCCAAAAAGCTGGGACTGGGAACAATTCTGGAACATGACCGCATTGTTGTCTGTAATACTTGCATTTATGAATATTCTTCCGATTCCTGCATTAGATGGCGGACACGTTATGTTTCTCATTTATGAAATGATATCGGGTCGCAAACCCAATGAAAAATTTATGGAATATGCACAAATTGCAGGTATGGTAATTCTGTTTGGATTGCTGATATTTGCAAATGGAAACGATATTCTGAAAATGTTTAAATAAAAGACCGAAGTTTGAAAACGGAACAATTCTATGCTTGTTCTTTTAAACTGTTATAAGAAATTTCATCTAAATAAAAACCGCTTTAATGTATAAACATAAAGCGGTTTTTTTATTTATAATTCCTGATAATTAATTTTAATAAATTGACGTATTACTTTGATTATGAAAAGTCAATAATTTTTTTATTAATACAGTTTTATTTAATCAATCTATGTAATTAAGTGAAATTAAATTAATAAATCCAGAATACAAAAAATGCCATAAACCAAACTTGCAATACCATTTGTAGTAAAAAATGCCAGATTTATTTTACTTAAATCGGTTGACTTTACAATAATGTGTTGATAAAACAATAATATTGAGAAGATAACACCACCAATCCAATAAAGAATATTCCAATCGCCAATCAAACCAATTGCAATTACTAATACAAAAGATAAGATATGTAATATTGTTGAAAAAAGCAACGAATTCCTAACACCTAACCAGGAAGGTATTGATCTTAACTTTAATGATTTATCGAAATCTATATCCTGTAAAGCGTAGATAATATCAAACCCACTAACCCAAAATAAAACCATAAATGACATTAACAAAGGCAAAACATCGAACGTGCCAGTAACGGCAATGTATGCACCGATAGGAGCTAAAGCCAGTCCTATACCCAAAACAATATGACTAAAGGATGTGAATCTTTTACATAAGCTATATCCTAAAATTACGAGTAAAGCAATTGGTGAAAGATAAAATGCCAATCTGTTTTCATTAAAAAAATAGGTAGTGATAACAAATAGTATAGAATTTACGATTACAAATATCAGAGCCATTTTAGGATTAATAATACCAGCAGGAATCTCACGAACAGCAGTTCTTTTATTTGCTGCATCAAATTCCCTGTCAATATATCGATTAAAACCCATGGCTGCATTGCGTGCAAATATCATACACAAAACAACCAATATCAATAAACTCCATCGAAAATCATTTATCTGATGTACTGCAATAAAAAAACCTGCCAATGCAAAAGGCATTGCAAAAATAGTATGTGCAAATTTTACTAATGAAAGGTAGTTTTTTATTTTTGTCATATTAAATTATTCAAGGTAATTATCTACATCACTTGACCATTCATAATGATAAAGTCCGTATTGTAATCGTTTAGCCTTTTCTTCAGGAGAAAGTGCAGCATATTTAGCTTTTTCTTCATCTATTTTGCGCTGTTTTTCCTCTTCAATGGCATGAATATCATTCAGATATTTTTGTTCAACCTGTTTCTTTAAAAAATCACGGGCAACAGAGGGAAATAATTCAAGTAAAAGTTCATTTTTTTCATTTTCAGCAAGTTTCATTTCACCATAATCATGAAAAATAGTATTTTCCTGCTTTTTGTAATTTTTTGTATCATAAGGCATTTCAACATTTACACCTGCCACCTTCATTCGAAATTCCGGATCAACAGGTAAAGGAGTTTTACCATAATTCCCTTTAACCAGATTTACAAATTGTATCGACTTGGTGGAATATGGAGGTAAGCCTTTATTTTCATCTATTACGCAATTTACAGCTTGTACGCCCACAATCTGGCTTGTTGGAGTAACCAATGGAGGACAACCCGCAGCAACCCTGACCATAGGTACAGTTTCCAATACTTTGGGTAATAACTGGTCTAATTTAAGTTGCTTCAGCTGAGCTAACATATTGGTGTACATTCCTCCGGGTATTTCAGCATTTTTTACCATTTCATCAGGTCCAGGGAAGTTGAAAAATTTTTCAATCTTCTGTGTAACGTCGAGTAATTCCTCTTCTTTATTTGCTTTTGCAAAAGCGATAGCCATATCAAACATTTTATCCACCTCTTTTGGAAGCTGATCTTTTGTTATATCAAATTCTATCGGAAACATTTTATAACTATCAAAATCTGCTAATTCATGCCTGATTTTTTTAAGCTCTTTATTTATTTTTACAACTGCATCTACATTAACACCAGTATCAATTCCCATTTTATTAGCAAACAGCTGGATAATTTCAAATGCTGGAGCCGCTGGACCTCCTGCAAAATTCATAATAGAGGTGTCAACTATATCAACTCCATTAACAATAGCCATCAATACAGCCGCCAAACCATAACCTGGTGTGCAATGTGTATGAAAATCAATTGGGATTTTAAGTTCTCTTTTCAAACGGGCAATTAGTTCACCTGATTTATTGGGTGGAATTAATCCAGCCATATCTTTAATGGTTATCATATCTGCACCCATTTCCTGCAATTGTTTTGCTTTAGCAACAAAATAATCTATGGTAAAAATATCATGAGGTAAGGTTTTAAAATGCAATAATGCTTTAAGCTTTTGCTTTGGAGTAAACTTAGGATCAACTGTATAACAAACAGTGCAATCAGCAATTCCTCCATTATTCTTAACATATTCAATAGTTGATTTTATATTTGTAACATCATTTAATGCATCAAAAATACGCATGATATCAATTCCTGAACTTATTGCATTTCGATTAAATCCTTCGATAACTTCTTCGGGATATGGATTATAACCAAATAAATTACGTCCGCGTGAAAGAGCTGTTAATTTGGAAGTATCACCAATTACAGCTTTTATTTTTTCAAGTCTTTCCCATGGATTTTCATTTAGATAGCGCATTATTGAATCAGGAACTGCACCACCCCATACCTCCATGGCATAAAATCCAGCTTCCTTAAATAATGGCAATACCCTTTCCACCTGACTCTGGGTCATGCGGGTTGCAAATAATGATTGCTGACCATCCCGTAACGTTAAATCCCTTATTAATAATTTTTTACTCATAAAATTTGGTTAAATGTTTATTGATTTCAGTGATGATTTTCATTTGCAAATTTATGATTTATAATTGGGAAGACAAAAAAGAATTAGCTTTTTTATATTAGTAAATATATTGAAAAACTTTAAATGAGCATTTGAAATTATTATTGTATAACAAACGGAATACCAATGCAATAAACAAAGTATAATATTTCTTTGATTACTTTTCACTTTTATTATGATATTGCAAACTTTGACAAAGTCATAGTTACTAACACTGTAAATTGATAATCATTTAACAAAACTATTGCAAAAAAACTATGTCAAGGTTAAACGAACTATTGATTATAAAAAAAATTTGCAACTTACATTTTAATAAAAGATTATACAGGATTTCCAGGAATTGAAATAATTTTGGTATATAAAAAAAGCTGCCCGTTAGAGCAGCTTCTTTATTTATGAAATAATGATTTGTCGTGCAGGTTTTTCTTTGGCTTCTTCACGTTTTGGAATTTCTATTGAAAGAACTCCATTTTTATGGGTTGCCATAATCTTGTCATGTACTACCAAATCTGGTAAACTGAAAGAACGTTTAAAAGAGCAGTAACTAAACTCACGACGCATAATTTTTTCATTGTTTTCTTCTTTGTTTTCCTGTTTTTCAGAAGAAATTGTCATGATATTGTTGTGAAGATCTATCTTAAAATCTTCCTTGTTTAAACCTGGCGCAGCTACTTCAATTCTGAAATTGTCTTTGGTTTCGACAATATTAACTGCCGGCATAGTATATCCAGCTTCATTTTCAAAGAAACTGGATAAAAAATCCTTACCAAAAAATTCATCTGTGAAACTTGGTAAATTACTGTGTTTTCTTAACATTGGTAACATAATTTTGTTCTCCTATTTTAAATTATTATTTATTTTTCTGGCATGCCTATTACAAGCTCCGTGCCAAAATAAAAATCGATGATTTTTTGATCAAAATATGCCATAATGTCAGTTTATTTTGACATAAATGCTACACTTTTACTGTCAAAATGGCAGATTATTTTAAACATATTTCATTAAATATATGAATATTACATATTATAAATAATTTCAAAATAACTAAAAATCATGTTTATTAACCAACTAAAGTTAAAAAAAAATCATTTTACCGTTTTATAATTCAAAAAAAACTTGTAGGTTTGTGCATTGCTTTAGAGCAGAATTTTAAAGCTGAAAACTATGACTTTTTATAAAACCATATTTACAATAATAATTTCATTATCAGTTACAATAGCTTCAATCGCACAAGAAGAAGCCGATTGTGGCAAAACTGACAATAAGAAAGCAACCCGTCTATTTGAAAAATCAATAGATTATTATAGTGCAGGACAATATAATGATGCCATAAAAACCTTACGCGATATTATTGAAATGGAACCAGATTATGCAGAACCTTATTATCTACTTGGAACCATTAGCATTAAGCGAGCTGATAGGAATCTGAAAGCAGCAAAAATGTATTTTAAACAAGCCATTGAGCTTTGTCCGGATTATGATCCTTATGCATATTATTATCTGGGTGATATATATTATGGTGCTGAAAAATATGATACAGCTTCCATTTATTTGAAAAATTTCTTAAAAGATGTTGACAAAATAAAATCTGACGAAGATTATAAACGTGCAGAGCAAATGCAAAAATATGCCGAATTTTATGATAAAATGTATAAAAATCCTGTTCCTTTTGAACCAAAACCTTTAGAAGGAATCAGTACACCCCTTGATGAATATTTGCCCATTATAACTCCGGATGAAGATTATTGTTATTTTACAAGAAGAACAGAATTGCCACAACAAAGAACAGCCTGGAGTGCTTCAGATAAAAAATATAAAGAGAAATTTTTTGACAGTGAACGTAGAAATGGGGTATTCAATCAGGGTGAGGAAATGCCAGAACCCTTTAATCTTAATGAGAATGAAGGTGGTGCAACATTGACTATAGATAACAAGCTACTAATTTATACAATTTGCAAAAATGTAGATGGTGGAAATTATTATAACTGTGATATCTGTTATTCTGAAAACAGGGGTGATAATCAATGGTCTTCAATAAAAAATCTTGGCAAAAACGTTAATTCTGCAAAAACATGGGAATCACAACCTACCATTTCATCTGATGGGAAAACCTTATACTTTATTAGCGATCGGCCGGGTGGTTTTGGTGGATATGACATTTACAAAACTAATTATCAAGCAAATGGAGAATGGTCAGTTCCTAAAAATATGGGACCTACAGTAAATACTGCAGGAAATGAAAAATCACCTTTTATACATACCGACAGTCAGACTTTATATTTTGCATCTGATGGTTGGCAGGGAATGGGAGGATATGATATTTTTTATATACGTCTTGGAGAAGAACACAAATGGAAAGAACCTAAAAATATAGGACATCCAATCAATTCAAAATTTGATGATGCAGGTTTTTTTGTAAGTACTGATGGACGATTTGCTTATTTTGCTTCAAATCAGATAAAAGGAGTTGGTGGTTGGGATATTTTTTATTTCGATTTGTATGAAGAAGCCCGTCCGGAAAAAGTACTTTTCATAAAAGGAGAACTGAAAGATGAAAAAACTCAGGAAGCCATTCCTGCCCGTATAGAGCTAAAAAATCTTAAAACAAAAAAAATTACAGAAATACCGGTCGATACACTTACCGGCAAATATGTAGCCGTTGTTCCTTTTAAAAATGATTACCTGCTTACAATCAAAAAAGATGATTATGCTTATGAATCAAAGTATATTTCTACTGAAGATGAAACTTTTAAACAACCTGCAAAAATTGATATCAATATCAGGCAAATTGAAGTAGGTGCAAGCTATCAGTTAAAAGATATTAACTTTGCAACAAATTCATTCGAATTAAATGATGCTTCAAAATTTATTATTGATGGTTTTATTATGTTTCTTAAAGAAAATCCTCATGTAAGTATAGAAATACAAGGACATACTGATGATGTTGGAAACGATAAAACTAATTTAACGCTATCTGATAATCGAGCAAAATCAGTTTATGAATATTTAGTACAAAACAATATTTATCCATCCCGATTAAGCTATAAAGGTTATGGCGAACTTAAACCGATAGCACTCAATACCAACGAAGAAGGCAGAGCCAAAAACAGAAGAACAGTGTTTGTGATAAAATCGAAATAATTAAAAAATGAAGATTTTACTATTAACTTTTTGCTTTATTTTCATAACATCATTTACTTTTGGACAGGTTTGTGCTGTTTCGAACGATAAAAATAATTATTTATACAGAGGCATTGAAAATCCCATGTCTATTGCTGTTTCTGGTGTAAAACCTGAAAAAATTTATGTTACTGCTACAAATTCTATTATGGAATATAAACGACCGGGCAGATATATATTAATTCCATCACAAGGAACTGAAAGAAAAGTAGTTATTCTTATTTATGAAATTAGAAAAAAAGATACTGTTGAAATTGGATATTCTGAATTCAGAATAGAAGAATTACCGGATCCAATTGCATTTGTTTATGGAAAAACCGGTTCTTTTTATCTGCAAAAAGGCAAACTTATTGATGCAAGTGGAATTATAGCCAGATTGGAAAATTTTGAATATGAGTTAATGGTTTTAGCTAAGTCATTTGAAATGACAACAAGACTTAATAATGAATACATTACACTGAAATCAGAAAATAATAAATTTACCAAAGAAATGTTAGCTATAATTGTAAATGCTCAAAAAGGGACATGTTTCATATTTCAGAATATTATTGTAGGTTATCCCGAAAATACTGAAAGAAGAGTAAGGGGAAATCTACAAATAACTTTAGAATAAAGAAATATTTATATCTGAAAAATCATATTATTAATTTAATGCAATTATCGGATCTTCTTTTAATAAGCCATTTCCCATTTGTTCGGAAGCGGCTCTGCAACCCCCCAGACATTTTTGCCACAAATCGCAATTGCTGCAATATTCGGGTATATTAGTTTCCCACTTTTCGCTATAATCGGAAAATAAAATTTCGCTTAAATCCTGTTTGTAAATATTTCCGGCAACTACCGGAGAATGATTGCACAAACGCATATTCCCTTCAATATCTAGCGTTAATGGTCGCTTTAATACATTGGTTGAGCAATTTCCAAATGCAATAGCCGGATAATCAGAAGGATTGAGAACACAACGGGGTGTACAGACATTGGAAGAAATTACCAGATTCAGTTTGGAAGACATCACATTGGCTATATCAAAAGCAGATTTGAGTTCATTTTGAGAAAGAGAAATGTTTTCGGGGTTTTTCAATCCGTAACCACCTATATTATATCTATTTAGCATAATGCGTTTCAAACCTAACGAAGCTATAAATTCTAAAGTTTCCTGCAAAACAGCAGCATTAAATTTGGTAAGTACAATTACCGGAACCACATAGCCTTTGTTATCAATAATATACCTAATAGTATCCTGTGATTTTTGCCAGGAACCAATTAATTGTGTCATTTCATCATGAATACTTGCAGTTGGCGAATGTATAGGAATTTCAAACAAGCCCACGCCCATATTTATAAGATGTTGATAATCTTCTTGTTTCCCATAAGTTCCATTTGAAATAATGGTAATACTTTTTCCCTGCATCCGGCAATAAAGTACAATTTCCAGAAAACGTTCAGCCAGTAAGGGTTCTCCACCGGTAAATGCAATATTCTTAATATCAGCAATTTTAAATAATTTTTTAAGCGTTTTCAAAGCCTGTTTATAAGAGTTATATGGTTTTAGCTCACTATCAGGCATTTCCCAGATATTATAACAATATTGACAATTGAGGTTGCATGCACTGGTGATTTCGAATGCAATATGATTAAGTGCAAGTTTCATTTTTTTAGGGTATCTAAAGTGAATTTAATAGGCATAGTCATTTGCATAGAAACTGGTTTACCCATTTGCTCGCCAGGTTTCCATTTTGGCATAAGTTTAGTTACTCTAGCTGCTTCTTCATCACATTCTTTGCTTAAGCCTCTCGGAATCCTGATTTTATCTATTTTCCCATCTTTTTCTACAACAAAAGAAACATAAACGGTACCACGAATATTACTATCTTTAGCTTTTTGAGGATAAATAAGATTATTTTTAAAAAATTGGATACGTTTTTCATCTCCGCCCGGAAATTCAGGAGCATCCTCATGGATTAAATAACAACTTATATTTGATATTATGGAATCTTTAATTTCATCTTCCTGTACTTTTAATATTTTAATTTGAGGTGGTGGTTTTTTTTGTGGTTCCTTACTTATTAAATAACAAGTTGGTGTGCAGTTGATTTCAACTCCATCTATCTCTTTTTTTATTGTTGTATTTTTATCATTATTTAAATAAATACCATTAATCTCTTCTTTTTTAGTTGTATCTTTTTTATTCTCAGTATTTTTATTTGTATTGGCATTTGATTGATTTTCATTAGTTTTTGTTTTGCACCCATATTGACTGCTAAAACCAATAAGTAAAGCACCGAAAATGAGCTTTTTATCAACAAAACGTTTATTGCCATTAGTGATAAAAGCCAGCAGATTATAATAATAAAATCCGGTTTTGGATAATAGTTTATTTCTTTTCATCATCAAGCTTAAATTTAATGGGTAAATTATACTGAACCCTGACTGTTTTACCATTTTGTTTACCCGGTATCCATCTGGGCATCAGTTTTATAACACGAATTGCTTCTTCATCACAGCCACTGCCTATACCTCTTAATATTTTGGGGTTGGAAACACTTCCATCTTTTTCAATAATAAAATTAATATATACAGTTCCCTCTACACTACTTTCTCTTGCTAAATCTGGATATTTTATTGTTCTTCTTATAAAATTTCTTAATGAATCTTCTCCACCCGGAAATTCTGGCATTTGTTCAACAACTATAAAAGGAGCATTTGTATCTTTTTCAACATCAATTACAGCTGCATAACATTCAGCGATTGGAGGATCAACAGGTTCTGCAATATCATAACATGTTGCTATAGTAATAACCTTTTCCTGTTTTTTTATATTAGGTTTATGTTTCTTTAATTGATTATCTGCTGTGTCTTTATTGACAGAACCAGTTACATAACATTTAATAAATTTTTCTTTTATGCTATCTTTAATTTCAGGTAAAATATTGTTACTTTGGGTTTTGGGTTTACAAGCAAATTGTCCGGAAATACCAAACAACAATGCTCCGAAAACTAACTTTTTGTTTACGAAATGGTGTTTACCATTGGTAATAAAAGCCAGTAAAGAATAGTATTTAAAGGCTGATTTGTTGAATATTTTTCTGAAATCTTGCATAATAATAATTAAAATTATCTTTTAAACGATTATAAATTCAGTTTGTTATCTTAATATTGATTTCAATCAGTTAAAGGTTGAGTAGATTAGGTTTTCTGTTAATACAAATCAGTTTACGGCAATTTATATCAATAACATTGAGTATTGCTTTATCGTTCTGTTTTTCCCAACTGACCAATTGCATAAATTTACTCAATATTTCCAATTAGATTAAATTTTGTAAGTATTCTTACTTAAAAAACATTTATTCGTATGAATAAATGTTGATCTATACACTTATTCGTATGAATAAATGCATGCAAAACTGTATCTATTTATTAATTAGTAATTTATTGTTTTCGAGAATTTCTCCATTTGAAGACTCAATTTGCAAAAGATAATTCCCGCTTTTTAATCCATCTGTTGAAATCCTAACTGTTTTTTCAGGATTATTAATAGTAATACTTCTAACTAATATTCCAACAGGAGAATATAAATTAGCTGTTGCATTTTTTAAATATTCATTAAGTCTTATGGTAAATTCCCATGAAGCTGGATTTGGAAAAATTTCAATTGTTTTTCTTCTGTCGGGGATTACTTCATTTAAACCCGATTGAAAAGGTTTACTGATTGCCAATACATATTCTCCCTGCTGAAGATTTTGAGTAATAAGATAACCGCTATAATAATCTCCACTTCTGGTAAAATTTGCAAGATGCCAATCATCGCCGGAATTTGCACGATACAGTAAAACCATGGAATCACAAGAAGAAGTTGAAGGTAAGAATTTATTGTCAAGTGCAATTGAAGGCTGACGATTGTAATAAAACTTCCCTTTAGCATTAAAACCTGCTGAAAAAACACCTTGAACCAACCAGTAACGATCAGGGTGCAAACGTTTGATTTCAGGATTTGCAATTTTTAAAGCATCGGGTTTAATCCAGTTGTGAACCACCCGAACTAAAGCAGAATCTGTTAGCTGCTGAACATCAAGCTGAAAACTGAGTTCAGAAAAATCTGTAATACCAGTATTTTTAACAACTTCATATTTATCTGTTGTTGCATCGGCAATTTTTTCGTCCATATCAAGCATGGCAACTGTCGGATTAAAAGGTAATTGAAAAGATTTACTTCCTGTTTCACCGTTAAACTCAATAGTTCCTGTAAATTTATGCCATTGATTATCCATAAAAGTAATATCAACTTTATTATGATTGGCAAAAGCGGGAGCAGATTTCAATTTCTGGCGAACAGAAACCAAATATGTAGCCGGAATACCGGCAGTTACAATAGAATCTATTGAAAAATGAGCAAATCCGGGATTATAAACATAGAAATTGAAGAAATCTGTCAAATCAACACCTGAGTAATTAGTTAAGAAGGACTTCATTTCAGCAGTTGAAATATCATCATAAGCATATTGATTCAGCATTTCCTTTACAGCACCAAAAAACAAGGAATCACCCAGATATCCTCTCAATGTTTGTACAACTGTTGAACCTTTCTGATAAACGGTTTCGCCATAAGTATAATTACTTGGTATTCCATATAATGCTCTATATCCGGCATCTTCAACATGAGCTGTTTGTAAAACCCGTTTTAATTTTGTACGCAAATAATCTTTATATGACTTATTTCCATAAACCCTTTCACGATAAAGTGCCTCGTTATAAGTTGCCCATCCTTCGTTAATCCACATATCTTCAGCAGTTGAACAAGTAATTAAATTACCGAACCAGTGATGCGACAGTTCATGAGCCAAAAGATACTCATTGGCAAGAGTTCCATCAATAGAGGATGCTGGATAAGCTATATTGGTTGCATGCTCCATCGCTCCAAGTGTTGTTGCAACATATCCAACCCTTTCCCAACGATATGCTCCCCAATAATGTTCAAATGCTTCCAAAATCGCATTGAGATTTATAAAACTTGTTCTGGCTTTTGCTGTATCAGCAGGTTGAACATAAATTGCAGTTAGTATATTTCCATTTACTCCCTGATATAACCCACTTACATTTATATAATTATAAACTGCTACAGAAGCCAGATAAGCAGGAATTGTATTATTAAATTTCCAGTGAAAAGTACGGCTTCCATTGCCATTATTGATATTACTAATTAATGTACCTCCGCAAACCACTGTTTTGGAGGAATCAACAGTTATCTGATAATCATAAAATGCTCGGTCGATAAAATCATCTACACAAGGGAAAAAGCATTTGCCGTAATTATGTGGATCATCACCAAAGGAAATGCCCAGATTATATGATAATCCAGAACTGATATGAAATCCGCCCCAGCCATAAGTTTCAACATGTGGTGTACCATGATAATATACACGAACATTGACAGAATCTCCTGTACTAATTGTAGTTAGCAATGGAATACGGATTTTGTTGGAAAGATAGGTAAACGTATTATTAACTCCATTAATCAAAACAGAATCAACACTCAACATCAATAATTCGAGTGTAATATTGTTAACATTATTAAGTTTTGATTTAATTTTTACATCTGTAAATCCACTTAGCTGATTGGAATATTTATAGGCAA
>CAIZXK010000116.1 GCA_903936865.1 uncultured Bacteroidales bacterium
CACATGGGGCAGCTTTCTGCCGGCATTGCACATGAATTGAATAATCCACTGGGAATTATTACCATGTACAGCAATATATTAAAGGACGAATGCAAATCGGATGATCCCATCAAACAGGATCTGGATCTGATTGTGGAGCAAACCGACCGTTGCAAGAAAATTGTTTCCGGTTTACTTAATTTTGCTAGAAAGAATCAACTTAATTATTCAGAAATAGATATTTACAAATTGTTTGAAAGAAGCAAACAATCGGTTATCTGTCCGGTAAGTGTTCATATTAATCTGAATTCAAATCTGAAGAACAATATGGCAATGGTAGATAGCGACCAGCTAATTCAGGTGGTTACCAATTTATTTAAGAATGCGATTGAAGCTATGCCAAAGGGAGGTGAACTTAACGTAAATCTGAGCGATAAGGATGAAGAAATTATCATCACTATAGCCGATTCGGGTACAGGAATTGCTCCTGAAAATATGGAGAAAATATTCACACCTTTTTTTACCACAAAGGGAATTGGAAAAGGAACCGGCCTGGGATTACCCATTATTTACGGAATAATAAAAATGCACAAAGGGAAAATTGATGTTACATCCAATGATAATCCCGATAAAGGCAAAACGGGAACCACATTTAAAATAACATTGCCACGGTATAAAACAGAATAATATAATTACGCCACGAATTACACGAATCAGCACAAAAAAATTAGTGAATATTAGTGAAATTAGTGAAAAAATAAAAAAAAATATGCAACAAGAATTATTATATAAAGAGGAATATTATAAAATAATTGGTATTTGTATGGAAGTACATAAACATTTGAAAAATGGTTTACTTGAAATTGTTTATAAAGACGCAATTGAATATGAATTTTTCAAAAGTGGAATTCCTTTTGAAAGAGAAAAAGAATTTGCTGTTGAATACAAAGATGTAATTTTAAAACATAAATTTTATGCTGATTTTGTTGTATATGATAAGATTATATTAGAAGTTAAATCTGTATCAGAAATACCAGAAGTATATTTCTCACAGATATTAAATTACTTAAAAATATCAGAATGCAGATTAGGAATACTAGTAAATTTCGGTAAATCACTACAACATCAACGAGTTGTTAATTAGATTACGCCACGAATTACACGAATCAGCACAAAAAGAATTAGTGAATATTAGTGAAATTAGTGGCGAAATAAAAAAAAATAAAGAATTAATTTTAGTCAAAAAACGAGGAATTATAACAATTAAATTAGCAAATAATAGTGTGGTTAATGACAAATAATTACGCCACGAATTACACGAATCAACACAAAAAAATTAGTGAATATTTGTGAAATTAGTGGCGAAATAAAAAAAATGAAAAATTAATTTTAGTCAAAAAACGAGGAATTATAACAATTAAATTAGCAAATAATAGTGTGGTTAATGACAAATAATTACGCTACGAATTACACGAATCAACACAAAAAAAATTAGTGAATATTAGTGGAATTAGTGGCGAAATAAAAAAAATGAAAAATTAATTTTAGTCATAAGCAAAGAATTATAACAAATAAATTAACAAGTAATAGAGTGGTTAATGACAAATAATTACGCCACGAAAAAACACAAAAAAACACAAAAGAATTAGTGAATATTAGTGAAAATAGTGGCGAAAAAAAAATCAAATAATATGAAAAAAGTATTGATAGTTGACGATGACATGGATTACTTATTCCAGATGAAACTTAAGGTAGAGAAATTAGGTTTTGAGGTGGTTACAGCTGATGGACAGTATGAAGCAGAGCAATTACTGGAAACTTTTAAACCAGATCTGGCAATTTTCGATTTAATGATGGAAAATGAGGACAGCGGATTCGTATTGAGTTACAAGATGAAAAGAAGATACCCTGATGTTCCCATCATTATTGCAACGGCAGTAACTGCTGAAACAGGAATGAGTTTTGCGGTTCATTCGGAGGAAGAACGCAAATGGATAAAAGCCGATTTATACATGGATAAAGGAATCCGTGGAGATCAGCTGCACAGGGAAATTAATAAACTGCTAAAAATATAGCTATGGAAATCATTAAGATAATGGTAGTTGACGATGAACCCGGCATACGTTCAGGCGTTTCGAGGGTGCTTCGCGACTTTACGGTTTCCTACCCATTTATGGATGAAGCCTGTAAGTTTGAAATTATTGAAGCACCAACAGGTGAAGATGCCATTGAGATGGTAAACCAAAGTCTGCCCGATATCATGCTGCTTGACAATAAACTTCCGGGAATACAAGGAATTGAGGTGCTGGAATATGTAAGTAAGAATCATCTTGATATTCTGGTGGTAATGATTACATCTTACGCATCGCTTGAAGTAGCCGTTAAAGCTACCAAAAACGGAGCTTTCGACTTTATTCCCAAACCATTTACACCTCAGGAATTACGTTCGTCTATCGAAACCATTACCAAGCAGGTTTATTTCCGCCGGATGACCAAAAAGCTGAATACTGCCGGAAAACAAATCAGGTTTCAGTTTTTATCTGTTTTGTCACACGAATTAAAAGCTCCCTTGAATGCGATAGAAGGTTATCTGCAAATGATTGAGGAAAAGCAATATGGTGATAATGTGGATGATTACATGCAGATTGTAAATCGTTCTCTAGATAGAGTTAAAGGGATGCGTTCGCTAATTATGGATCTGCTCGATCTTACAAAAATTGAATCAGGATCTACCAACAGGGATATTAAAAAGATAAACCTTACAGAAATTGCACAGCTTTCTTTGGATTCAATGAAACCTTTTGCCATACAAAATGATGTTTTCCTATATTTGAATACTCATAACGAAATCATTATTAATGCAGATGCCAGAGAACTGGAAATTGTTTTTAATAATCTGATATCAAATGCAATAAAATACAACAGGAAAGATGGTCGGGTTGATTGTTCTATAAAGCAAAAAGATGGATTTGTAATTATTACCATCTCTGATAGTGGAATAGGAATGACGGAAGAGGAACTTTCAAAACTTTTCAACGAGTTTGTAAGGATAAAAAACCAAAAGACAAAAAATATTTCGGGTAGCGGATTGGGATTGTCTATCGTAAAAAAGATAGTTGATTCCTACGAAGGTGATATTACAGTTACAAGTATTCCTGACAAAGGAAGTACTTTTACAGTAACTTTACCTGTAAAATAATAATTAATTAAAGTTTAAAAAAATGAAAGAAAACAAAAAATTACCAGATAAAACCGTCGAAAGACTTAGTCAGTACCGACGGAATTTGCTTTTATGTGCAGCAAATGGGAAAACTCATATTTTTTCGCACGAAATAGCTAATTTACTTCATATTACATCCGTTCAGGTGAGAAGAGATATTATGCTTATCGGATATTCCGGTACCTTGCGAAAAGGCTATGATATTCAGGAATTGATAGATTTAATCGGCGATATTATTGACAGCGAAGACGGGCAGAAAGTTGCCGTTATTGGTGTTGGAAATCTTGGAAGAGCCATTATCAGCTATTTAAAAGGCAAGCGTTCCAAACTTTCGATTGTTGCAGCATTTGATACCAATGCCGAGAAAATAGATCGCGTTTATGCTGGTGTTCATTGCTATCATTATGACAAACTGGCTGAGGTAATTAAAAGGGAGCAGATTTCCATCGGAATTATTACAGTACCAGCTTCAGAAGCTGCAAAAGTTGCCGAAAATCTGGTAATTGCCGGAATAAAGGGAGTTCTTAATTTTACACCTTCACCGGTTAATGTATCTTCTCATGTTTTTCTGGAAGAATATGATATGATAACTTCACTTGAAAAAGTTGCCTATTTTGTGAAGAAAAATGATATTTAATTATTGGTTAAAGACATATTATTTAAGGTTAGATGAAAATATTCAGAAATATAGATGATATTAAAGGCATTAAAAATGCTGTTGTAACTACCGGTTCCTTTGATGGAGTTCATGTTGGCCATAAAGTTATTATCAATCGATTGCGCAAACTTGCCAGAATGATTGGAGGCGAATCGGTTTTGATTACCTTTCATCCGCATCCCCGCAGGGTTTTATATCCCGAAACTGAAGGTAAGGAATTATTGCTGATTAATTCTCAACGCGAAAAAATAGAATTACTTCGCAAAGCTGGTCTTGACAATCTGGTAATCATCAATTTTACAAAGGAATTTGCTCAAACCACTTCTTTGGACTTTGTAAAGAAAATATTGCTGGAAAAAGTGAATGCAAAAAAGATAATTGTCGGATTCAACCACTATTTCGGTCATAATAAAGAAGGAAACTATAATTCATTGCACGATCTGGCAGGGGAATATGGTTTTGAAGTGGAAGAAATACCCGAACAGGATATACAGAACGAATCGGTAAGCTCCACAAAAATCCGTAAAGCATTGCTCGAAGGTGATATACAGCGTGCCAATGCATATCTCGATCATCAATACATTATTATCGGAGAGTTGACACACGGAAGCGAGGTTTGCAAAAATCTGGGCTTACCTACCATGAGTGTTTTTATTGATGAGGATATTAAATTGGTTCCACCTCAGGGTGTATATGCTGTTAGTTTGATTTGCGAAAACGATTACTTCAGAGGTATGCTGAATATCAGAAATGCCAGAACACACTATCAACCCCATCATCCGGATACCTGCATCGATATGCATGTGTTTGACTTTGAAAAACATTTGGTTGGCAAAACAGCAACAATCTTTTTTCATAAAAAGATAAGGGAAGTAAAGAGTTTTAGTAATCAGGATGAAATGAAAAATCAGCTGATTATGGATAGAAATATGATTGATGAATTAATTTATTAAGCTGCTTATCGGTAAGCTATTACAAAATAACTCAATTAGAAAAAAAATGACAGAAAAAATAAAAGTAACATTTCTTGGAACGGCTACTTCAATCGGAGTGCCTGTGATAGCTTGCGATTGTCCGGTATGCACCTCAACAGATAAAAGGGATAAGCGTTTCAGGGCTTCCATACTGATACAGCATGGAGAAACTGCCATAGTTGTTGATTGTGGTCCCGATTTTCGTATTCAGATGATCAGGGAAAATGTAATTAATCTGGATGCGGTTATCTTTACTCACGAACACCGCGATCATATTGCCGGATTAGATGATGTACGTGCTTTTAATTATGTATTGAACAAAAGAATAGATATCTACGGTATCGAAAGGGTGATGGAAGCAGTAAAAATCGAATTTCCCTATATATTTCTGGATTCGGCACGTTATTTTGGTGCACCTCAGATAAATATCCACAATATTGAAAATGAGCCTTTTTATATAAACGAAATAATGATAACTCCCATTCAGGTTTTGCACGACAAACTTCCGATTTTTGGTTTCAGAATTGGCGATTTTACTTATATTACGGATGCCAGTTTTATTTCGGAAGCAGAAAAGGAAAAGATAAAAGGATCGAAGGTTATCGTTTTAAATGCTTTGCGAAACTCAAAACACAATGCTCATTTTTCGGTTGCCGAAGCAGTAGCCGTTTTGGAAGAGCTGCAACCCGAACAGGCTTACCTTACACATGTAAGTCATTTTATTGGAAAACATGAGGATGTAAATGCCAAGTTACCCGATTTTATCCAACTGGCTTATGATAGTTTGGTAATTGAAATATAGCAATAAAAAACAAATTTTAATAATTCACAATTCGGAATAGAACGGAGAAGATATTAATAAGTACGGCAGCAGACAAATTAAGTTGATCAATAAACAAACTTTGCCCGGCGACTATGAAAAAAAGCCCGTCTGTTTACTTTTTTTGCCCGATTTTGGAGTAATTAAGCAGGAGATTGCACTTAATTTGTCAGGCATTGCACAAAATAAGAGCAAATTGCTCTTCGGAAGAGCAATTAATAATACCAATTACTGGCTCAAGGAATAAAAAAGCAAGCAGTTTATCCTTTTTTAGTATAAACCACCCTGTTTTTACTTTAAAATCGATAAATAACAAGCATAAATTGCTCTTCAGGAGAGAAACGATAAACAAAATAAGTGCATCTCCGAACTTAATAAGAGCAAATTGCTCATTGGAAGGGCAATTTGATTGCATAAAAAGAGAATATAGCAGTATATTTAATATATACTTAACAGATTGAAAATTAAAAATCATGCAAACAATAATCGAAAATAAAATTAAAATAACTATTAAAACATGTAAATTTGTAGTGCAATAATTTTCAATTATAAAATCTTGCTCCTGTAAAGGAGCAAGATTTTAATTAATAATAATAAAAATGAAAAAAATAATTCTCTTTCTGATAATATTTTTAAACATAAATGTATTAATAGCTCAACCTATTAAATTTAACCGCATGCATCGTTATACTGTATCCGCTTTAGCTCCACATTTTAATCAGCTTATACTGAAAAACAATCAGTATATTTGTTTCGGGCATTTTGATCCACAGATTCCCGGCTACCCTCAAAGAATTAGTCCAATTGGTGCTAAATTTGATAGTTTAGGTAATGTTATTAGCTGGTTTCCTTTTATTGATACAAATTACAATTATTGTATTTCGAGTTATAATTCAGACACTAAAACCAATGATGATGGATATATAATTAATGGTTTTGCTGTTGAAAACCAGAGTCCTTATACAAATTATGGTTTTTTAATGAAATTAGATAGCAATCTAAATATGCAATGGCGGAGATATTATTATGATACCGATCCAAACTCACTATGGACTTATCCTGATTATCCGTTTTTATCATTAAAAATTACACCTGATAATGGGTTTATTGCCGTAGGTAATCGTTTTAGAAATTCAGGTGTATCTACTGCATTGGCAATTAAATTCGATAGTCTGGGTAATCAGCAATGGATTAAAACGCATTTTGAAAACAAGATATTTTCTCGTTATGTATCTGTAATAGCATTATCATCAGAAGAATACGTTTTTTTTGGGGGGTTAGATACAACCAGTAACCCAATTAATAGTGATGTGGTTGTAATAAAAACTGATAGTATAGGAAATATTATCTGGCAAAAAACCTTTGGAGGTAGCAAGGGTGATGGTAGTATGATGTTACAAAATCATCCCGATGGTTCTGTTATGCTTTTTTATACAAAGAGCGATTCTGCTGTGATATCGCAAGGCAATTATGATGGTTATTATACACTTCAGTTTCATAAATTATCGCCTTTAACAGGAGATACCATCTGGAGTTTGTCGTATGGTGATAAAAAACATAATCAGGATACTTATAGCTTTAAAGTATTTCCTGATGGCAGTGCCCTGGCATCGGGCTCTTATGGTAATTATTGGGATGTTCCATGGTTACTGCATTTAAATCGTGAAGGTAGTGTTGACTGGTATAAAGAATACAATATCGTTCCATTAAGTGGTCAGAATTATTTCAGGGGGGCGATATTTGATTTACAACAAACATCTGATACTGGTTTTGTGGTTTGTGGTCAAATAAATAACACCGATACAGCTTATGGCGGACATTGCTGGCTAATGAAAATAGATAAAGATGGCTGCTGGCAAGCCAATTGCGATACCAGCAATAATATTCAATCCAATGTAAAAATAGAATCTTCATTGGAGGTGTTTCCCAATCCTGCAAGCACAGAAGTAACAGCTACTTATTTTTCGGATATAGAGCAGGGCATACTGGAGATATATAATACCATGGGAACAAAACTAATGGAAGTAAAACTACCCAAAGGACAGAACAGCCATAAGTTTTCGGTTGCTCATCTGGCCAAAGGTTATTATAAAGTAATACTCAAAGAAAAAGGCATATTAAAAGGGCAGGTAAGTTTGCTTATTACAGATTAAAAATTCATTTCTGATTTACTTTGCAACTAATTTTTTACAAATACTATGATTATTAGCAATTTTTTACTTATTTTTGAGGAAATTTATTTTTAGTATTACACAATGAGGAAATCATAATTTTGCTAATCAAATACTTGACAAAATTTTTATAAACATATTGAATTAGGAGCATTCGCATGAAAACAATAAAATCATTACTTATTATATTTTCGATATTTATAGTACAATGCCTTACTGCTCAGGTTCAGGAAAAAATAAATGATATCCATATAACATTGGATGCACCAGGAAGTATTGATGCTAAAAGTTTCCAGACAAAGACAAAAAGTCCTTCAGCTCAACCCGATACTACCTGGAATGGTGTTTTAACTTCATCCAATTTGCCTATAATTGTTATCAATACCAACAATGTAACTATTCCCGATACTCCTAAAATAGCTGCCCAAATGGGAATTATTTATAATGGGGAAGGTGTCCGGAATTACATGACCGATCCATTCAACAACTACAACAATAAAATCGGTATTGAATTAAGAGGATCCACTTCTCAGGGCTTTCCACAAAAACAATACAGTATAGAAACCCGGGATGTAAATGGGCTGGAACATGATACCGTTGTATTGGGAATGCCCGAAGAAAATTCGTGGATATTATACGCTCCTTATGATGATAAAACTTGTATGCGTAATGCAATGACTTATGATTTTGCTAATAAAATAGGGCATTATGCTGTAAGAACAAAGTTTTGTGAGTTGGTTTTAAATGGTCAGTATATGGGTATTTATGTGTGGATGGAAAAGATAAAAAGGGATGCGAATCGTGTAGATATTGCTAAATTAACTACAGCTGATACAATTGGCGATCAACTTACCGGAGGTTATATTATAAAAATAGATAAACCAACAGGAGAAGGTGGAACAACCGGCTGGAATTCCAATTATATGGCTACCAGTACTAAATATATTCATTTCCTGTATGAATATCCTGATCCTGCAGATATTCTTATTCAGCAAAAAAACTATATAAAGGCTTATGTAGATTCTTTCGAGGTTGCACTTAAAGCAACAAATTTTACCAACCCGACAAGTGGTTACCGTAAATACATGTCTGTAACTTCTTTTATTGATTATTTTATTATGAATGAAGTGAGCCGGAATGTGGATGGTTATCGGTTAAGTACGTTTTTATATAAAGACAAATATAGTAATGGAGGGAAATTACATATCGGACCCGTATGGGATTATAACATTGCCTGGTGGAATGCCAATTATTGCAGTGGCAGTTCTACCACTGGCTGGGCATACAATTTCAACAGCGTTTGTACTGATAATTATATGGTTCCATTTTGGTGGGCAAGATTAATGCAGGATACAACTTTTAAATCCAACCTTAAATGCAGATGGACAGAACTCAGGCAAACAGTGTTAAGTATCCCTTCCATTTTCAGTTATATCGACTCTACGGTTAGTCTGCTGAATGAAGCTCAGGTTCGTCATTTTACCAAATGGCCTATTTTAGGTGTTTATACCTGGCCCAATCCCAATCCGATTCCAACTTCATATCCGGGAGAAATTACCGCTATGAAAACATGGATACAGAATCGCATCACCTGGTTAGATGCCAATATGCCGGGTTCATATAGTTTACCTGTTGTAAACTTAGGAAATGATACTACCGTTTGCCCGGGGCATCTGATTTTGAATGCCGGCAATACAGGAAGTTCTTTTTCATGGAACAATGGGGCTACATCTCAGACTATAACCGCCAATAATGCTGGGAATTATGCTGTTACTGTTAACAGGAATGGTTGTAAAAAAACGGACACCATTGCAATAAGCCTTTTGCCGGTACCCAATGTTTTTGCCGGAAATGATACCAATATTTGTCAGGGAAGCAACGTTGCCTTAATTGCAAGTGGCGGTATCGGCGGTATCAGTTTTGTATGGAATAACAATATACTTCAGGGAGTTCCTTTTTATCCGATTATGAATCAATATTATACGGTAACAGCGACAGGAATTAACGGATGTACGAATAAAGACAGTGTTAAAGTAAATGTAGTCATTGTACCACCCAAACCTGCAATAACAGCAATACATGGAATAGCAGACACTTTAATTTCAAATTCAGTAAGTGGAAACCAATGGTATAAGAATGGAGTTTTATTAGCTGGCGAAATAAATCAAAAAATGATAGTTACATCCGCTATGAATGGTAATTATACGGTTGTAGTTACGGTAAACGGATGTAGTTCCGATGCTTCTGATGGTGTTAATACAACTGTAGGTGTTGTGGAACTGGCAGATAATTTCAGTTTTCTGGTATTTCCCAATCCATTTAAAAATCAAACATCTATAACTTATAATCTGAAATCATCAGCATACGTCAGGATTGTAATATCTGATATAACAGGGCGTGAAATAAAAGTACTTACTGATTCGCAAACAGAAAAAGGAGAACATACTGTAATCTTTGATGCTGAATTATTGAGAACAGGGGTCTATCTATATCATATAAAAGCAGCAAAAAACACATATACAGGTAAGATTATCAAATTAAACTAATGATTCGGGACTTCTAAAAACTGCTTTTTTATTCGTTGAACTTCAAATTTAACCTCATTCCGATGAATCAGGACTGCTGTTTTAATAATCTTGTTTGCGTCAAAAAATCTAATTTCCAGAATCTTTTTTTTTAAAGATTTGTGTAATTCATGGTTGAAAAAAGTAATTTGCGGATTTAAGCATATAAAATAATAGTTTCATAGATTAACGAAATACTAATAAGCATTAAAAATTAGGGATTTGAGGGTAAAAATAGAGTTTTAATCTATATTATTTAATTAGTTTCTGTAAGAAAACTCCTAACCAATAGTATATCAACAATATAATGTTGAAAACTTTTTTGAATTTTTTTAAAAACCATTTGTACAGAATTATCAAAATGCTTAATTTTAAGCTGATAAATAAATTACACATGCATATATTTTAAAAAATCAAAAAAGATTCGCAAAATGAGAAAAAGATTCGAGCAACAAATACAAATAGGACAACTTCTGATAGAAGATACAGAAATATCAAAAAAATGTCGCCATTCTTTAGTAGATCTCATGGCAGCTTTAAAAGTTATATTTACAACTACAGAGTATAATGAAAAGGTATTTAGTATTTTAGATGAGGCTTTGTGCAAAAACAAACAAAAAACCGGAAGAAACGGAATGAGTTTATGGCAATTATTTGTTTTATCTCAGGTAAGGCTATGTTCTAATGCAAGTTACGATGAAGTTCATTATATATCCAATCATGATAAACTGGTACGACAAATAATGGGAGTAGAAAGAGAATCATGGTGTGAACAAATAAATTTTGAGTATCAGAATATTTATGACAATTTAACATTACTTAATAACAAAACAATCAATGAGTTAAACGATGTAATTGTGGCATTTGGACACCAAGTGTTTAAAAAAAAAGAACAGGCAGCATTGCACTTAAAAACAGATAGTTTTGTGGTTGAATCCAATGTTCACTTTCCAACGGATTACAATCTTTTGTGGGATTGTGCCAGAAAAACGCTTGATGGCATATCAAAATATGTAGGAAAGTATGATCAGATAAAAGGTTGGCGGAAAATAAAAGATTGGCGTTATCAAATAAAATCATTGATGAGAGAGCTTGGAAGAGCCTCCGCATCAGGAGGTAAAAACAAAGAAATCCGCTTAAAAAAAGCAGCCAGTGATTATATTGAAAAGGCTAACTTATTAGTTTATAAAGTTGAAAATGAAATATTTGAATTTCCAGTTGAAGACAATCAGGATATTGCATTTAGAGAAAGCATTTTGCATTATCTGGGATTAATGAAAAAACACATAAATTTGGTTAACAGACGTATAATCAAGGGAGAACAAATACCACATGCTGAAAAAATGTTTTCAATATTTGAAACATATACCGAAATGATAAAAAAAGGTAAAACACATCCAAATGTAGAATTTGGAAAAAAATTAGCAATCACAACAGACCAGTTTCATCTTATAATAGAATATCAATTAATGGAAAATGAACAAGATAGAGATATTGTCAAAGAATTAAAAAATCGGATATCAAAACAATTTGGGATTTTTTCATGGAGTTTTGACAAAGGCTTTTGGCTCAAAGAAAATAAAGAATCTCTGAAAGAAATTGTACCAGAAGTAATTATGCCAAAACTTGGCAAACGTAATCAAGCGGAAGAACAAGAAGAAACCTCAAAAAAATATAAACGACTAAAAAATAAGCACAGTGCTATCGAATCAAATATTAATGAATTAGAAAACAGAGGTTTGAATAGATGTCCAGATAAAGGTTATAAGAATTTTCAACGATATGTTGGATTAGCAATACTAGCCTATAACATAAAGAAAATAGGAAGAGAATTATTGCGAATTGAAAGAGAAAGTCTTAAAAAGCAAGCCAATAGAGCTGCATAAAAAAAGTAAAAGCATAAGTGAAAAATGATTTAATGGGATAACTATGTCTGATAGTGAAGGAAAATCATTAATTATCAAGAATAATTCTAAATAACTATCAAAAAACGAAAAGTTTGATGGTTATTAACAATTTTTTCATGCAATTGTTGATAACTCATACCCCAACCTAAAATGCCCGTTTTTAAAAAATTGGTGTTTTCTTAGTGGCACTA
>CAIZXK010000117.1 GCA_903936865.1 uncultured Bacteroidales bacterium
CACCTAATGAGATAAAAATATCATGGACATTCTATCTGCGAAACCTGACAATAAACAATTTATATGAATATATTAAGAATAATTTATTTTGCAATTTAACAAAATATATCAAAATGAAAAGATTAATTTTACTTTTAATATTTCAAATTTTCATTTCACAGGTATTTTCACAAACCAATTTATATAGACTATACATATCACCTAATGGTAATGATCGGGATAATGGTAGTATTGAAAAACCATTAAAAACATTAGAAGCTGCTAGAGATTTAGTAAGAATATTGAAGAATGAAGCTGTAGGTGATACAAAATTTGAAATTATTTTCAGAGAAGGTGTTTATTCTTTCGAAAAGACCATTGAATTTAACGAAAAAGATAAAGGTACTTTTATTTATCCGATTGAGTATAAAGCTAATGAAAATGAAAAGGTTGTATTTACGGGAGGAATTGAAATAGATTGCAATCTTTTTAAAAAAGTAAATGATAAAGCAGTTTTATCTTTATTGAAATCAGATATCATCAGAAAAAATTTGGTTTATATAAATTTATTTAAGTTAGGGATTTCTAACTACGGTAATATGAAATTTCATGGATTTAACCGACCTGTTCAAATTGCACCAATGGAATTATTTTATAATGATAAACCCATGCAATTGGCTCAATATCCGAATTCTAAAGGGGAATTTATTAAAATTTCTTCAGTAATTGATACAGGTTCTGTTCCCCGATATGGAGATCTTTCGAATAGAGGTGCTAGTTTTATTGCTGATGATAAACAAATAGAAAGATGGACTTCTGCAAAAGATCTTTGGGTACAAGGGATGTTCGGTACTATATGGGCTGATGATTTTTTAAAAGTATCGGAACTTGATTCTAAAAAACGTATCTTTAAAACTTCAAAACCACATGTTTATGGAGTTAGCGGAGGTCATTTCAAAGCAATAAACCTGATTGAAGAATTAGATACTGTTGGAGAGTATTATATTGATAGAGAAAAAGGTATATTATATTTTCTTCCTCCTGATGATATGAAAAATAAAAAAATTCAACTATCAATTCTCGAAACCCCTTTTTTAGCATTGGAAAATACTTCATTTATAAAGTTTGAAGGCATTACTTTTCAATATTGCCGTGGCATGGGAATTTATATTGAAGGAGGGGAAGGAAATAAAATTATTGGATGCACATTGAAAAATATGGGAATGCTCGCTATATCCATTGGTAGAGGCGTTGAAGGTGATAGTATTCAATCGTTTACAGGAACAGGGAAATCAATGCCTCGCACTGTTGGTGATTTAAGAAAACAGTTATATTCCGATATATTTTTTGACAGACAAGCTGGGAAAAATCATGGGATTATTTCTTGTAAAATTTTTAATCAGGGTTGTGGGGGAATTAGTTTAGGTGGTGGAAATAGAAAAACATTGGAAGCTGCAGGTAATTATGTTGAAAATTGTGAAATATATGAAACTAACCGTTGGGAAAAAACCTATAGGCCATGTATTGATATTAGTGGTGTTGGCAATAAAGTTAGTCATTGTTATATGCATGATGCAACACATAGTGCAATATTGTTAGCTGGTAATGATCATCTGATTGAGTTTAATGTTTTTGAGAATACCTTATCAGAAAGTAATGATGTAGGTGTTATTTATACTGGTAGAGATCCTTCCGCTTATGGTTGTGTAATCAGATATAATTTTTTTAAGAATAACGGTCCTTCCGAAAAATATTTTCCACATCCATATTCTCAAGGTATTTATTTAGATGATTTTAATAGTGGAACTACTGTTGAAAGCAATATTTTTATAGGTGTGAAAACTTCAATATTTGCAAGCGGATGGGATACCAAGATAAAGAATAATCTGATAATAGGTTGTGGCCCAATTACTTTTCAGTTAAGATATTTTAATGAAATCACTATGAAGAGATTGTATTCTGTTAATCCTAATCAGCCACCTTATGCTGTTAGATATCCTGAAATACTTAAGCATCTGGGTAAACACGAACAATCTGGTTGGGCTTACGGAAGCGAAGTTATTAATAATGTATGCGTTTATCGTAAGAAAAGCTGTTTGATATTTGACAAAGTGCCACTTGATGCGGTAATTGATTCCGGGAATATTTCCATTACAGAAGATCCATTGTTTGTTGATGAGCAAAACTTTGATTTCCGTTTAAAGCCCGAATCAATAATATTTAAGCTTTTACCCGAATTTAAAAATATTCCTTCTGATAAAATAGGATTATATCCAACAAAATACTTTCTGAATTAAAAACAAATATTATAATAAAAATGAAAAGAGTAATGGTTTTGACCGGTGGCGGTGATTGTCCCGGATTAAATGCAGTAATCAGGGCAATTGTAAAAAGAGCAGCTCAGGAAAAAGACTGGGAAGTAATCGGTTGTATTGAATCATTTAATGGTGTGCTTCGCGAGCCTACAGAAATAGTTGTTCTGGATGAGAAAACCGTTGCCGGAATTCATGTGCAGGGTGGAACCATAATTGGTACTGTTAATAAAGGCGGTCCATTTGCATGGCCGGTTAAAGACAATGAAGGTAATTGGAGTACCGTTGATCGTTCGGATGAAATGATTCGCAAACTTGGATATTTGGGCATTGATGCCGTAATAAATATTGGTGGGGATGGTTCGCAACGGATTTCTCAAAAATTATTTGAAAAAGGATTAAATATTATTGGGGTTCCCAAAACAATAGATAATGATTTAGCAGCTACCGATTTTACATTTGGTTTTCAAACAGCTGTGCAGATTGCTACCGAAGCTGTTGATAAACTGGTAACCACTGCTGCCAGTCATAACCGGGTTTTTATACTGGAAGTAATGGGACGAGATGCCGGCTGGATAGCAACACATGCAGCTATTGCCGGTGGTGCTGATGTTTGTCTGATTCCAGAAATACCTTATAAGATTGAGAATATTGTTGAAAAAGTAAATTCCAGATACCATAAAGGCAGAGGTTTCTGTAATATTGTAGTTGCTGAAGGTGCTATGCCAATTGGCGGACATAGCACAGGCGAAGATACGCACGAAGTAGGCAATGAACATATAAAGCTGGGTGGTGTTGGCGAAAAGCTTTGTAGAGATCTTGTCAAGTCAGGTGTGGAAGCCGACATAAGGGTTACTGTTTTGGGACATTTGCAAAGAGGTGGAATTCCAATGGCTTACGATCGTGTTCTGGCAGCCGAATTTGGTGTAAAAGCTTTTGAAATGGTACTCGATGGAGAATTCGGCCACATGGTGGCTTATCGTCATCCCCGTATTATTGCAGTTCCATTTGCTGAAGCAATTACGCATCCCAAACTTGTAAAACCCAAAGGCGATATTGTAAAAACTGCCAAGGGATTGGGTATAGCGTTTGGTGATTAATAAATTACGACCACACTTTATTTGTTCAATAAAAGCCGATAGTATTACTGCTATCGGCTTTTTTAAAATTTAAAAATCAACAAGGATTTTTATTAGTGTTTTATTATTAGCTATTTACAATACGGTATCATTATTTTAATTTATTTAAAAAATTAGTGGAAATAGTGTAATTAGTGGCGAATTTAATAAAGAGTGCGGGTATAAGGTTTTAGACAAAATTTTTTCTCTTGTCCTTTTCCCTTCCGAAAGAACCAAATTCATTCTTTGTGGATGGTAGGATATACTGCTCCAGATATGCATTGATGGTTGCCTTCTCTTTTTTGATTTCGATCC
>CAIZXK010000118.1 GCA_903936865.1 uncultured Bacteroidales bacterium
ATCTAAAAAAGGACAATGAGACTGATGAACTTGAGTTTTACGTTAAAGACACAGGAATAGGCATTCCAAAAGAAAGGCACGAAGCAATTTTTGAGCGTTTTATTCAGGCTGATATTTCTGATAAAATGGCATATCAGGGAGCAGGATTAGGTTTGGCAATTTCCAAGGCTTATGTAGAGATGCTTGGTGGTAAAATCCGGGTTGAAAGCGAAGAAGGCGAAGGTTCCTGTTTTTATTTTACGTTGCCTTATAAAACTGACCCTGTTTTAGAAAACATAGAGTTACAATTAGCATCTTCAGCAACTAATGAAAAAGTAAAAAATCTAAAAATACTGATAGCCGAAGACGATGAAGTGTCTGAAATGCTGATTGACAGTTTAGTTAAATCATTTGGCAAAGAAATTTTAAAAGCAAGAACAGGAGTTGAAGCCATTGAAATTTGCTATGACAATCCTGACATTGACCTTATCATGATGGATATTCTTATGCCCGTAATGGGAGGATATGAAGCCACACGTAAAATAAGGGAATTTAACAAAACCGTGATTATTATTGCACAAACTGCTTATGCGCTGGCAGGCGACAGAGAAAATGCAATAGCCTCAGGATGCAACGATTATATATCAAAACCAATTAATAAAACCGAATTACTTGCATTGATACAAGAGCATTTTAAGAAATAATAAATGCATTCAATTAAACAACAGAAAATAAATAACATGGCTATAATCGAGTGGACTGCCCTATTTTTTAATCAACTAACAGAAAGAGTACTTTAGCAATTAGTCTAAAGTAATTTTGTAACATTTTTAAGCTAAATCCCTTTAGAAAAATAAAAAAACACTTAACTTCTTGCTAAATAAAAATAAATTTGTATTTTTGATTTTTTATATAGCTTTTTGAAGGGTATGTTCTGCTTGTAACAGGTTGCACACTAAAACTTTATGCAATAGGGTTTTAGTAGTATTTCAATTATACTGAACCGTTAAAAATATTTGTGTAAAAAATTACCGTTTTTAATGAAATAATAGAATGAATCATAACGAAAAATCCAATAGAGCAACCCTTCGCCAAAAGGCAGAAGAGCAACTGAAAATGAATGCAGACAAGTCAGTATATCTTCTCACAACAGAAGCTGACATACTCAAACTAACCCATGAATTACAGGTTCACCAGATAGAACTTGAAATGCAGAATGAAGAACTCACTCTGGCAAAACAGCAGGAAGAAATTGCCAAAGAAAAATACACCAACCTGTTCGATTTTGCCCCATTCGGCTATTTTACCCTTACGGTCGGTGGTAATATTGCAGAGATAAACCTGACGGGAGCAAAAATGCTTGGCTATGATCGCAACAACCTCATAAATAAAATTCTTACACAATTTATTTCAAGCGATTCGAGAAATATTTTCGCCGATTTCCTTTCAAAAACATTAGTTTGTGATACTCCGCAAACTTGCGAAGTTTCTTTTGGTGAAGTTGGCAGTATGCCAGTTCTCCTGAAGGCTACCATTGCCAGTGATGGAATGCATTATCTTATATCTGCCGTTGATATTACTGCACACGAACAGGCAGAGTTTGCATTGCAAAAAAGCGAGGAGAAATACCGACAACTTGCCGAAAGTTCTACAACTCTTGTTTATCGTTTACTGTTAAAGCCAGAATTAAAATTCGATTATGTAAGCCCTTCATCAACGGCCATTACAGGATATTCACCCGAAGATCATTTTAACGACCCTCAATTGGGTTTCAAGCTGGTTCATCCCGATGATAGGATAATGCTCGAAAATACAACCAAATATAGCAAAGGGGAACCCCTTGAGTTGAGATGGATACGAAAAGACGGTAAAGTAATATGGACTGAGCAGCGTAATGTATTACTGTTTGATGAAAATAATGAGCCGTATGCCATTGAGGGAAGTGCCGTGGATATTACCGATCGAAAAAACATAGAACTGTCGCTTCGTAAAGAAGCTGAACGGAATTCGTTGTTGCTCCGCTTATTTGCAAATGCACCTGCTCTTACTGATAAAGAACTCTTTGATCAGACGCTGGACATAGCAGTTAATATCACTGATAGCAAAATTGGGTTTTTTCATCAGGTAAGCGACAACCAACAGGAAGCCATCCTCACCACATGGAATGATGAAGCAAAGAAAAACTGTACCGCAATTTACGATAATCATTATCCCATTGAAAGAGCAGGAAACTGGGCTGATTGTATAAGACAAAAGAAAGCGATTGTTTATAATGATTACCAAGAATCGCCTTATAAAAAAGGGCTTCCCGAGGGTCATGCTCCTGTTGTTAGATTCATGAGTATTCCTGTAGTACATGAAGAAAAAGTCCGGATGATTTTTGGAGTAGGCAATAAATTATCGGATTATACTGATCTGGATGTAATCCAGATACAAGCTGTAGTCAACGAATTATATAAAATACTGGAAAAGCGCAAAGTAGAAAAAGATCTCCAGAAAAGCAAAGAACGCTGGCATTTTGCCGTTGAAGGAAGCAATGATGGCATCTGGGACTGGAATATAATTACAGGTGATGTCTTTTTCTCCAACCGTTGGAAAGAGATAATTGGCTATGGGGCTGATGAACTGGATGGAAAACTAAGTGAATGGCAAAACCGGGTTCATCCTGATGATATTGAAACGGTAATGTTTAAGTTACAGCAGCATTTTGAAAAAAAGACTCCGGATTATGTAACAGAGCACCGCATATTATGCAAAGACGGATCCTGGAAATGGATTCTGGATAGGGGCAAAGTTCTTGAATGGACCGCTGAAGGGAAACCGATCCGAATGTTCGGTACTCATTCCGACATTACTGAACGCAAATTAATAGGCGATAAATTGAAGGAAAGTGAAGAAAAATACAGATTATTGTATGAATCAAATCAAATGCCTATAGCAATTTTTGATGTTGAAACTTTAAATTTTCTTTCTGCAAACGAAATTTTTGTTAATAAATATGGCTATACAAAAGAGGAATTATTAAAGATGTCTATTTTAGATATAAGGCCGGATTCTGAGGTAGATATAGTAAAACAGTCAGTCAAAATAATTGATAAAGGTCTTGTAAATGTTGGTGAATATCTTCACCAAAAGAAAAACGGTGAAATTATACAAGTTGAAATTATCAGGTATGATTTAGTTTTTGAAGGGAAAAATGCAAAATTAGTTTTTGCTAATGATATTACCAATCGTAAACTTGCTGAAAAAGAATTGAGAGAGAGCGAGGTTCAGTACCGGAATCTGGCTGACTCCGGTTCTGCCCTGATTTGGACATCAGGTGCAGATAGGCTTTGTAATTATTTTAACGGTCCATGGCTGAAATTTACTGGAAGAACATTGGCACAGGAAATGGGAAACGGTTGGACAGAAGGAATTCATCCCGATGATTTTGACAAATTTCTTGAAACTTATATATCTGCATTCGATAAACAAGAATCATTTGAAATGGAATACCGATTGCGTCATGCAAGTGGAGAATACCGGTGGATTATGGATATGGGCACACCAAATTTCGATAGCAAAGGAGAATTTGTCGGATATATCGGACATTGTTTCGATATATCGGAACGCAAGCTTTTCGAAAACACCCAAACTTTTTTACTTGGCTGTGGATTGCCTGGAAGCGGCGAGGACTTTTTTGAGTCGCTTGCAAGCTACCTTGCAAAATCACTTAACATGGAATATGTATGCATTGACCGGCTGGAGGGTGACGGGCTTACAGCGCAAACCGTTGCAATTTATAATGAAGGTAGGTTTGAAAGCAATGTGATGTATGCTCTAAAAGATACACCTTGCGGCGAAGTGGTTGACAAGAGTGTTTGTTGTTACCGGAATGGGGTGCGGCATCTCTTCCCTAATGATCTGGCATTACAGGACCTTAATGCGGAAAGCTATGTTGGTACCACACTGATTGACTCTAAAGGACAGGCCATTGGCTTGATCGCCATTATAGGGCACCAGCCATTGAATAGTGAAGGAAGGGCGGAATCATTACTGAAATTGGTTGCATCTCGTGCTGCTGGTGAACTGGAAAGACGTGAAGCTGAAAATGCGCTGAAAGAAATGCTGAAGCAATTAATCAAAGCCAAAGATAAAGCAGAAGAAAGCGATCGTCTTAAATCTGCGTTTCTCGCTAATATGAGCCACGAAATCAGAACACCTATGAACGGCATTTTAGGATTTTCTGAATTATTGAAAGATCCCGATTTAACAGGAGGACAACAACTTGAGTATATCAGGATAATCGAGAAAAGCGGGAAGCGGATGCTTAATATTATCAACGATATTGTTGATATTTCAAAAATAGAAGCTGGTTTGATGAAGATTGATAGTAAAGAGTCGGATATTAATGAGCAAATTGAGTATATTTATACTTTCTTTAAGCCTGAAGTTGAAGCAAAAGGGATGAAACTCTTTTTTAAAAATCCATTATCAGCAAAAGAATCCATTATCAATACTGAC
>CAIZXK010000119.1 GCA_903936865.1 uncultured Bacteroidales bacterium
TAACTAAAATTAAAAAAATTAAGAGCACGATTCTAATTTTACTCTCAAATTATCTAGAAATAGCATCAAAAACATAATAAATTCAATTATAGAAATATTTATAAATATAATGAAAAACGAAATGTAACTGAAAATTGTAGCTATAGGGGTAAAAAACAAAAGTTATATAATCGCTTGGTTTATACCTATTATTCAAATGGAGAAAAGGAATCCACTTCAAATTATAATGGCAAGGGTAAATTAATAAAATTTTGGTCTTATGCATGTAGTACACAGGGAACAGAAACCAAAAACCTGAAAGATACAGTAAAAGTATGTAAAATAGCAGAATACAATAAAGATGGAGGTTTTTCAATTACAAATATTATAACAGGTGAAGATGGACAACTTTCCAAACAAGAGCGTAAATACAACGTTGATAGTGTTTTAATAGAATCGGCACAATTTAATAGCAAAAACAAATATATTTATAAATCAAAAACAGATAAAACAGAAGAAGGTTGGCAGACAAAATTTTGGGATTTTTTTGTAAAACAACAGACTATTTCTTACGAAAGAATATTTACATATAATGATAAAAAACAGCTAACTAATAGTATAGTAACAGTTTTTTCAAAAAATGGAAAAGTAAAAAGAAAAGTGATTACAGATTATAATAACGAAAATAAATTTAATAAAATCAGTTATTACAAAAAGGGTGGTAAGCTAATTGATTCAACTACTGAATATATTTATAATGAAAATAACCTTCCAATATTGATTTTAGCTAAAGATGAAACAGGTAAAATAACTAAAAAAACCATTTATCAGTATCAATAAAACTTTTAATTAATTTACTTGTTTTAATAACAGTTATTTCTAAAAATATAAATTAACAAATTTAATTAAATATCTATAATATGAAAAAAAATATCATTCTAATTGCTTTATTAGTAATTACATCAAGTGTATTTGCTCAAACTCAAAATAAAAATTTTTACAGTTTTAATATAAAAACAATCAGTGGTGAGAAATTCGATTTATCTTCACTAAAAGGGAAAAAAGTTTTGGTTGTAAATACTGCTTCAAAGTGCGGATTAACACCTCAATACAAACAGTTGGAGGAGTTGTTTAAAATGTATGGAGGACCTAGATTTGCCATTATTGGTTTTCCTGCAAATAACTTTATGTCGCAAGAACCTGGAACCAATGAGGAGATAAAAGCTTTTTGCGAAAAGAATTATGGAGTTACTTTTCAAATGATGGAAAAAATCTCGGTTAAAGGCGATGATATACATCCATTATATAAATGGTTAACCTCAAAAAGTGAAAATGGAGTTTTGGATGCTGAAATAAAATGGAATTTCCAAAAGTTTATGATTGATGAAAATGGAAATTTAATTGATGTAGTTTCTCCAAAAGAAAGTCCAATGAGCGAAAAAATTATCAATTGGATAAAATCAGGAAAATAATTTATTGCAAATAATATTTTAGAAAGGCTGAATTAATTTAAATTCAGCCTTTTATGCTTTGTAAAGTAAGGTGTTCTAAATGTAAGATTAAAGATTTTTTCAAAGTAATAAATTATTAGTAATGAAAATTTTAAATTTAATTTTATATTTAAAAATTGTATAGGAAATATTTTTTTACTATTTTTGTAATATCTTTTTTTACATTTATAAAGCTCTTATGACTAACCAGATAGATATTTTTGTTCCCTGTTTCATTGATCAGCTTTTTCCAGAAACAGCTTTTAATATGATTAAAATTTTGGAGAAGCAAGGATTGGAAATACATTATAATCCTAACCAAACTTGTTGTGGGCAAATGGCATTCACAAATGGTTTTTGGGATGAAGCAAGAACATTGGGTGAAAAATTTTTAAAAGATTTTCCTAATAATCGATATATTGTTGGTGGCTCTTGTACTTGTATTGGTTTTATAAAAAATTATTATGGCAAACTATTCCATAATACTGCATATCATTTGGAATTCAGACAACTTCAAAGAAATATTTTTGAATTTACAGATTTTTTAGTTAACGTTTTAAGAATAACAAATATAGGTGCAACTTTCAATCATAAAGTAACTTATCATGATTCCTGCTCTGCATTAAGGGAATATGGGATTAAAGATGAACCAAGATTACTTTTGCAGCAAGTAAAAGGATTGCAATTAGTTGAAATGAAAAATACTGATATTTGCTGTGGTTTTGGGGGAAGTTTTTCTGTCAAAAATGAAGCCATCTCGATAGTAATGGCTGAAAATAAAGTAAATAATGCTTTAGAAACAGGTGCAGAATACATTGTCTCTACAGATATTACTTGTCTAATGCACATGAATTCTTATATCCAAAAGAAAAATCTGCCTATAAAATGTATCCATATTATTGATTTACTCGCATCAGGATTGTAATTTTAATGAATGAAAAATAAATTATTAATAGTTTTCTTGTTTTTTATATTTCATTCTGAATCGAAAGCTCAATTTTATGATGCAGGTCAAGATCCAGCTAGTATTGAATGGAAGCAAATTGATACTTCTTTCTTTAAATTAATTTTTCCTTCCAGTTTTGAAAATCAAGCTAAAGAACTGGCAAATTATTTATATTATTCCAATAAATATAATACGTATTCTTTAAAACGAAAACCTGCTAAAATACCTATTGTTCTTCATAATCAAACTATTGTATCTAATGGATTTGTCACATGGGCACCCAAAAGAAGCGAATGGTATGTTTGTCCATCTCAGGATATTTATGCTCAACCCTGGTTGCAACAATTGGCAATACATGAGTACAGACATGTAGTTCAGGTAAGCCAGATGTATCAGGGATTAAGTAAAATTCTATATTTTCCCTTTGGTCAAATGGGTATAGGTTCAGTAGCTGGAGTTTTCTTACCCCGTTGGTTTTTAGAAGGGGATGCTGTTGTAATGGAAACTGCAATAACTAAATCGGGGAGGGGAAGGATTCCTGATTTCTCAATGGATATGAAAGCACAACTTCTTGAAATTGGAAAATTTAGCTATAATAAATCCATGTTTGGTTCATATAAAAATCATGTTCCAGATCCATATACAATGGGTTATCAATTGGTTGCAAATGCAAGAACAAAATATGGTTCAGATTTATGGGATAAAACATTAACGTATGTTTCAAGGAATCCATTTATTGGAGTTCCTTTTGCTCAGGGATTTAAGAAATATACAAAAAAAACTCCACTTCAACATTATTATGAAACGTTGGAATCATTGGATACTCTATGGAAACAAAATCGAGCAAATAAAAAATTCTCTTTAATAAAAAATAAGATTTTAATCAAGGATAAATTTTATACTGATTATCGGTTTCCTCATTATATAAATGATAGTGAATTGGTTGTATTGAAAACTGGGTTAGATGACATTGATAGAATTGTAAAAATAGATTCAAAAGGTAAATGTATAACTTTACATACACCTGGAAACTTGACAACTAATTCAATAAGTTATTCAAATAATAAAGTAGTTTGGTCAGAACAAATTCCTGATTTAAGATGGAGCTTAAAGACTTATTCTGTGGTAAAAGTATTTGATTTACTTACAAAACAAACACAGCAGATTTCTTCAAAAAGTAGATATTTTGTACCCTCACTTTCTTCAGATGCAACTAAAAGTGTTGTAGTTGAAATTGATGAGTTAAATAATTGTTCATTATTGATTATAAATACTTTAGATGGTAAAATAGTAAAAAAAATTTCAAGCCCTGATAAATTACTTCTTACATATCCTACTTTTGACGATAATGATGAGAAAATAATTTCAGTTGCGATTGGTTCAAATGGTAAAGCATTAATTGAATATCAGATTTCAACTAATTCATTTCATCAAATTACACCATTTGATTATCAGGAAATAAGTGCTCCTTCATATTTTAGAAATTTTATTATATATAATGGAATTCAAGATGAAACAACTGAAATTATTGCTTATGATACCATTACAAAATCAAAGTATCAATTAACTACTTCTAAATATGGAGCAACTGATTTTTCTGTGTCGGGTAATGAAAGGGAATTGCTTTATTCAAATTATTCTTCTGAAGGTTTTAAAACAGTTTCTGCAGAGCTAAATCAAAATTTATGGATAAAAATTGAACAGCATGGTTCGAACAAATTCAAAACTGCTGATTTACTTGCGAAGCAAGAAAGAGGAATTATTGTTTATGATAGTATTGAAAATAAAAATTTTGAGATTAAAAAATACAGTAAAATAAAACATTTATTGAATTTCCATTCATGGGCTCCTTTATCAATTGATGCTAACAATCAAAGTGTTGTGCCAGGTATTTCTTTTATGTCGCATAACTTACTAACTACAGCATTTATAACTACAGGTTATGAATATCTTTCATCTGAGAAAACCGGAAAGTATTTTTTTGATTTTACTTACAAAGGTTGGTTTCCAATCATTGAAACCAGGATTGAATTTAAGGAGCGAAATGCAATTTTAATAAAAGTTGATAATACCAGAGTTCCTTTTACTTTTGGCGAAACGAATATAAAAGTGTTAGTTAGAGTCCCACTGAAGTTTTCAACCGGAAAATATTATACTGGAATTCAGCCATCAGTTGGCTCAACATTAATTAATATTTCTCACAATTCATCTACACCTGATATTTTTATGAAAGGAAATATTAATAGTATTGATTATAGGTTATATGCATATCATTTTTTAAAAATGAGTAAAAGGGATTTGTTTCCAAAATGGGGACAAACGTTGGAAATTAATTATCGCCATTCGCCATTTGGAATCAGAAATATTGGAAATATAGCATCAGCCGAAAGCTATCTTTACTTTCCTTCTATAATAAGACATCATGGTTTTATTGCATATACAGCGTATCAAAAAAGGATGTTTGGCGATGGAAATTATGGATACTCAGATTTAATTTCTTATCCTTTAGGTCATTACAATGTAGAAAACGAAAATTTTATTTCAGCCTCTTTAAAATATTATTTTCCATTACTTTATCCTGATCTTAGTTTAAGTTCTTTAATATATTTGAAACGTTTGGATATGAATGTTTTTTACGGAAAAGCAAAAGCAAATTATTTAGGTGCTGAATCTTATTTACAATCTGTTGGTAGTGAAATTAACAGTGAAATGCATATACTTCGATTTGTAGCTCCAATAAATTTAGGATATAGATTTGTTTATTTACCAGATCAAGAATCTTTTTATAATGAGATTCTTTTCGGAATAAATTTTTCATCAATTGGAAAAAAGTAATCGTAAGTTGTTTTAAAATAGAAATTTATAAAAAGTTAAAAGAAATTTTGTTATTTTTTTAATTAACTAATTTAAACTGCAATTTTATTACTAACTTTACACTTCTAAAAAAGCAAGGATGGAAAAGAGATGGGTTTTAAAGGAAAAGGGTGATTTTGAAACAGTAACAAAGCTTCAAAATGAATTGACTATTGATATTCATTTGGCAAATTTACTGGTTCAAAGGGGCATTCGTACCTTTGAAGAAGCAAAATCTTTTTTTCGTCCTCAACTTACCGACTTGCATGATCCATTTTTGATGAAAGATATGGATTTAGCAATTGACCGTATTGAAAAAGCAATACATAATAAAGAAAAAATACTTGTTTATGGTGATTATGATGTTGATGGAACAAGTGCTGTAGCATTAGTCTATTCCTTTATAAAAGAGTATTATAATGAAGTTGATTTTTATATTCCCGATCGTTATTCCGAAGGTTATGGCATTTCATATAAAGGGATTGACTTTGCAAAAGAAAATGGATTTACTTTAATAATAGCGTTAGATTGTGGTATAAAAGCTGTTCAGCAAATTGATTATGCCAATGAAAGACAAATTGATTTTATTATTGGTGATCATCATCGACCAGGAGAAAATATTCCAAAGGCAATTGCTGTTCTCGATCCTAAACGTCTTGATTCTGAGTATCCTTACGATGAACTTTCCGGTTGCGGAATAGGATTTAAATTAATACAAGCTTATTCTCAGAAAAATAATATAGATTTTTCAAAAATAGAAAAATATCTTGATTTGGTCGCAATAAGTATTGCCTCTGATATTGTACCTATTACAGGAGAAAACAGAATTCTTGCTTATTATGGTTTAAAACTAATAAATTCTAAACCCCGACCAGGAATAGAAGCTGTTTTAAAATTTAGTAATGTTTGCAAAAATGAAGAATCAATTGATGATGGCAACTTTTTTTTCAAACGTGAGCTTTCAATCAATGATTTAGTATTTCTAATAAGTCCAAGAATAAATGCTGCAGGTCGTATGGAAACAGGTCGAAGTTCAGTTGAATTATTAAATTGTGACTCTATTGAAAAAGCATTAAAAGTTGGAGAATTAGTTAATAATAATAATATTGATCGTAAAAGCCTTGATTCATTCACAACTCAGCAAGCTATAGAATTTATTAAATCGGATGAATTTCTTCAATCAAGTAAAAGTACAGTTATCTTCAATCCAGAATGGCATAAAGGAGTAATTGGAATTGTTGCATCGAGATTAACTGAGGAATATTATCGTCCAACGATTGTACTTACACAATCTAATGGTTTGATAACAGGTTCTGCAAGAAGTGTTAAGGATTTTGATATTTATGATGCCATTGAGGCTTGTAGTGATTTGCTCGAACATTTTGGAGGTCATAAATACGCAGCTGGTTTATCTCTAAAACCGGAAAATTTCGAAAAATTCAGAATGAAATTTGAAGCTGAAGTAGCAAAATCTTTAACTGAGAATATGCTTACTCCTGAAATTGAAATAGATGATAACATTCAATTAAAAGACATTAATTCAAAATTTTATAATATTTTAAAACAATTTGCTCCTTTTGGCCCTGGTAATATGTCACCTATCTTCCTTACTGATAATGTAAAAGATGCAGGTTATTCAAAAGTTGTTGGTAATAATCATATAAAACTTTCTGTTATAAGCCCTGATGTATCAAGTTATCCTTTTTCAGGAATTGCTTTTCAGCAAGCTCAATCTTTTACATATATCCAAAAAGGATTTCCATTTTCAATTTGTTATCATATCGAAGAGAATGAATGGAATGGAAAAACGAGTTTACAATTAAATGTTAAAGATATTAAGTTTGAATAATAGTAGATTGTATAAAATCACCTTTTTTCAAATACTATTTAATGCTAAATCAATATCTTCAATCAGTAAATCAGCTTCTTCTAATCCTACATATATTCTTATCATATTGAAAGGAATTGTTTTGATATTATTCTTATGAGCAGAATAAAAAACAGATGCAGGCAAAACCAAGGATTCGTATCCACCCCACGAACAAGCTATAAGAAACCTTTTCAAAGAATTGCAAAACGAATCTACTTTGTTTATATCATTGGTTTTTAATATTATGGAAAATAATCCTCCAGAACCTGTCATTTGTTGCTTAGCTAATTTATATTGAGAATGAGAATTTGAAAATGGATAAATGACTTTCTCTATTTTTGGATGTTTTTCCAAAAATGAAATTACTTTAATGGCATTATCAGATATTTGCTTCATTCTGATTGGTAAAGTTCTTAAACCCCTTAGCATTAACCAAGCATTATCAGCAGATACTATTCCTCCCAATGTCATCCATTCAGTTGAAAAAATCTTTTTTATCATTGTACTATTGCTGCAAATTACTCCAGCAACAACATCACTATGTCCATTAATATATTTTGTGGCAGAGTGTACAACTATATCAATTCCTAATTTTATTGGTTGTTGATAAATTGGTGATGAGTAGCTATTATCTATAATTGTAACTATATTATTTCCTTTTGCAAACTTGGCAATTGATTTAATATCTTGCAAATTAAACGTAAATGAAGTAGGACTTTCAAGATATATCATTTTAGTATTTGATTTAATTGCATTAAAGACATCCTTTGTTTTACAACCATCTACAAAAGTAGTTTCGATATTAAATTTAGCAAGTATCTTCGAAAAAAGTACTTCAGTCCAACTATAAACGTCTTTTACACAAACTACATGATCGCCAGATTCTAAATTTGAAATTACTGCTGTAGAAATTGCTGCACAACCACTCGATGTTATCAATGCATCTTCTGCTAATTCTAAAGCTGCAATCTTTTTACGCAGAATGGCAACAGTTGGATTATTTCCTCTTGTATAAAATGGAACCTCAAATTCCATATCGAGTTTTCCTCGCATTTCCTGCACATTGGTAAAACAGAAGTTACTTGTATTTAATTGTACAGGGGATATGGTATTGAAATATTGATGTCTTTCTTCACCTAAATGATTGATTATATTTGAAATATCCATAATTTTTATTTTAAATTTTTATTATACAGAATTTGAATAAAATTATAAATATTGAGTAAAAATTATTTGTACTCAATAGTATGAATAGGGGAACAAAAATACAAATATTTATTTTTAAACTTTTATTTTACTATTGCTAAAAATACATTATTCAAAATTTAAATTAAAACAAATGTAAAATTTATGATTTATTAAAATAACAAATGTAAACTAGTAGAATTAATTTACATATGTAATGTGTAATAATAAGA
>CAIZXK010000120.1 GCA_903936865.1 uncultured Bacteroidales bacterium
AATTTACAGATAAACCTATTTTTCAATATGACCCTTCAAGTGGTTGAAAACCCCTTCAAGTGGTTGAAAACCCTTGAAGAGGTCAAAAATATACTCCATAAAACCCCTTCAAGAGGTTGAAAACCCTTGAAGGGGTTAAAAATCCATCCAAATTTAAAACCGCTTGAAGGGTTTAAAAAACCCTTCAAGGGAATTTAAATTTGTCAATTCCAAATTCCAGTTTCTTTTTAAGGGAAATTGTAAGTACTTAAAGAAGCTTCTATTCCAGAACTATTTTCTTCGAATTATAGCTATCACCCTGATTGATAATTATAAAATAGACTCCTTTCTTATTTCCCGAAATATCTATTTCGTTGGAATAATTGCCCGAAAAATTCTTCAATTCTTCTTTGTAAACTTCTTTTCCGGCTGCATCCAGTATCTTTATTGTTACCTCTTCCCTGGTATCAAGTGCAAAATCAAGTTTGAATCTGCCTGAGGTAGGATTTGGATAGAAACCCAGCTTTTCAACCTTCAATGTATTGTTATTTATATTTTTTACCGATTTCTTTAGCAGTTGCTTATCCTCTTTATCTGTATCGAGCATAAGGATTTTGCAAATCACAACTTTCCTTTTTATCGTTTTATTTTCTAAGTTGTCATTATCATCAAAACTTTTGATAATCACTTTTTTCATTTTCTTATCCAGAAGTGTATCCTCATCGTTAAATACGAATGAAAATGAAGTATCCGTTTCAAAATCACCAGCTATACTTATCTTTATCTTTTTGCAGTTAATCCCGGTATTTCCGTCTTCATCATCTGTAAGCATCACGTCGTCGTCAGCTGAAATTACTTTCAGGCAATCAGTAATACTATCTATATTAATTGACAGCAATGCTTCATTTACAATCGAATCAATATTTAAATCACCGGTTCCACCTCCACAATCAGGAATATTCAGACTCTCGATAATAGTGGTAATATCCATGTTGCTGTTTGTAAATGTAGTATCCATGGTAGTATGAGTACCATTTTCGTTACAAATTACTTTTATACGTACCGTTTCACTTTTATTTTCCTGTGCTTTTACGGCATTCAAAACTGAGGTTACCAATATTAAACTTAAAACCCCAACTTTTAGTAAATTTCTGAACTTTGTCTTCATTTTTATATGTATTAAATAAATAAAATTAGTTGATTATTTTTTATCACAAAATTATATCATCTAAGCACTTGCATGGGTTAAACCTGACTTAAAAATCCTAAAAGCAAGGTTAAAGTTTAGCTGGCTTATCTTTCTCAGCTTGCGAATATTGCTGTTATTCATTGCTTATCGGTTTTTGCTACCTTAAAGAAAAGTTAAAACTCACTTAATAGAGGTTAAAATAGTAACTATGTAGCAGATAATAGATTATTTTTGTATTTCAAATCAAGGGACTTCTAAAAATTGCTTTTTCTTCGTTGAACTTCAATTTTAAATATCCAAATTTACACCAGTAAAATGCGGTTTTAAAAAATCTTGTTCGAATCAAAAAAATCTAATTTTCAGAACCCCTTACTTGTTTTTACGTAATAAGAATCATTTAATGCTATAATTTAAAAACCGTATTAAATTCTTCTGATTTATTTTTCGAAACGCGGATGACACTGATTTCTGTGGGAAATGCAGCTAAAAGCTGATTTTAATACGATGTAAATCAACTCATTTTGAAAAAATCCGTTTAATCAGCGTTTACGGAACGTATCTGCGTAATCAGCGTTCTAATGTTTTATTTATAAAAATCATGAGTAGCAAAAAAATAAAAATAATCATACTGCTTCAACTGATTTGTCTGGTTGTAATTATAGGTTTTCAGATAAAATGGATCAGCAATGCCTATCAGCTAAAAAAAGAACAATTCGACAGAACTACCCTTGAAGCCATGAATAAAGCGGTTGACAAACTCAGCAAGCAGGATGTCGTTACCTTTATTACCAGCACTATTGACGACAGTGGGATGGTTAACAAAATTATTACTGACAAAATAGATAATTTCACGGATACCCTCATTCAATCGTTGAAATTCTTTGATATTTCGGAAAAAAACGACAAAAAAACGGGTGAAGATAAAATTAAAATAATAATAAAGCAAGATTGCTGTTCGATAGCAATTAAAACCGATTCGTTGCCCGGTAACCTAAAAACCAAAACAATTATAAACTTTTCGGACAAAAGGGATAGTCTGCTTCAAAAACCGGACAACCATCAGAAAGATAATTTTCTGAAGATAGTTGACCAGATGGTGATGGAATACACCAACAGAAATACGTCTGTAATGCAACGGATTGACAAAGAAGAACTGAGCAGATTACTCCATCAGGAATTTAAGGAACAGAATATTAATCTTCCATTCCTATTTCAGCTCAGCAGTAAATCAGAATCCGGCGATTTTGAAAAGAGCAACAAAGCAGAAACCTACAAAGTAAATTTATTTCCCAACGACCTCATCAACAAACCCGATTACCTGCTGCTAAAATTCAACGGAAAGAAAAATTACATTATTCAACGTTTATGGATCATGCTGATTGCTTCGTTTTTATTCAGTACGGTAATAGTGGCTACTTTTATCTATACCATCCTTTACATCATAAAACAAAAGAAACTATCCGATGTAAAAACCGATTTTATAAACAACATGACCCATGAGTTTAAAACACCCATTGCAACCATTTCGCTGGCTTCCGATGCCATTATCAACGAAAAGGTTATCAATGACAAAACTCAGGTTGAGGATTTTATACGTATCATAAAAGAAGAAAACCAGCGGATGAATACCCATGTGGAACATGTGTTGCAGATGGCTCTGCTCGAGAAAAAAGAATTCAACCTCAAGCCCGAAAACTTCGATTTACATGTATTACTCAACGATGCCGTTTCCAAGATCAAGCTTCAGGCTGAGAGCCGGCAGGGTAATATTAATACAGATTTTACCGACAAACCGCTAGCAATAAATGGAGATTACAATCATTTGCTTAATATTTTCATCAACCTGCTCGAAAATGCCATTAAATACACCGCAACTTCGCCCGAAATCAGTATTAAAACCATTGGTTACCAGCAAAAAGTCGTAGTATCAGTAAGCGATAACGGCATAGGAATGTCGAAAGAACATCTGTCGAAAATATTCGATAAATTTTACCGGGTAGCCAAAGGCAATGTACACAATGTAAAGGGATTCGGGCTAGGATTAAGCTATGTAAAAGCAATAGTGATGGCTCACAACGGAACTATAAAAGTAAAAAGCGAATTGGGAAAAGGCAGTTGTTTTGAAGTAATTTTGCCATTAACAAACACAAAGGGATAGCTATGCAACATAAAGAAAGAATTTTACTGGTAGAGGACGATGTAAATTTCGGTTCGGTGCTCAAATCATACCTGCAGCTAAGTGATTACGAAGTGGTATTAAAAACCGATGGCAATCAGGGCTTGTCGGCTTTTATCAAGGAGCGTTTCAGCCTTTGTATTCTGGATGTGATGCTTCCCTATATGGATGGTTTTGAGCTTGCTAAAGAAATCACGAAGATAAATCCCGATATTCCTTTTGTGTTTTTAACGTCCAAAACGCTTAAGGAAGATATACTGGAAGGCTATAAACTGGGTGCTTTCGATTACATAACCAAGCCTTTTGATACCGAAATTTTCCTGTTCAAAATAAAGGCGATCTTTAAAGCCCAACACCATTTCGAAAATGTAAAAATTGAAGAACAACAGGATTTCAGCATCGGCAGGTATCTGTTCAAATACAAGTTGAGAGAGGTATATGATGGCGAAAAAATATATAATTTGTCGCCAAAGGAAGCCGAATTGCTTCGTATGCTTTTTATACACCGCGATAACTTATTGACCCGACAGCTGGCACTAAAGACCATTTGGGGCGACGATAACTATTTTACTACCCGCAGCATGGATGTGTATATTACCAAACTCCGCAAATTATTTAAAGAAGACGATAACATCGAAATCATGAATCTGCATGGCAATGGTTTCAGGCTGCTCGAAAGGAAATAAGGAATGCAGCCCTTTTAAAAACCTGTAAAAAAGCGATTGCGTTTACATTGCTTCCGGCAGTTACTTCAGAAATTCCAGTATCACTTTCCATTCCGATAGTTTTCTTTCCCAGCCAATGGCATTGGCAGCACTGCTCGACGGCAGGTAATATGCTGGCAGGCTTAGTGCCTGGAAGTATTTATCAACATAGGCCAACGCATCCTTTCCATTGCAAAACACAGCTTCTATCGAAGGATGTTTTTCTAAAAACCCTTGCATATCATTGGGTTCGGGCTTTATAATATCGGCATCGGCACTGCTCTCTCTTTCGCAGGCTTTCAGCGTATCCCAAACCGCAATTTTATTAGTGATTAACAAAGATTTACGCACATCATAATCTTCAGAAAATGCAGTGTTAAGCAAGCTGAACATTATCTTCCAGAATGCATTACGCTTATTTCCATAATATTGCCCCAATCGCAACGAATCCTTGCTGGGCATGGTTCCCAATAGCATGATCCGGCTGTTGGTGGCGGCTATTGGTGGAAAAGAATATATTTTCATAAGGCAACGTATTTAATCAGCTGGTAAAATTACTAAATCAGTTGGAGATTCTACTAAATCAGCTGGTCTTTTTTAACCCCTACAGAAAAAAAGATTTTTTTATTATAAAAAAAAGATTTTAAAAAATGCAGTCGCAATCACCTCATTTACAGCATTTAATTTTTCGATTGAAAGAATAAATAAATAAATATTTTTTATAGGTTAAACAATAGTATTTTTGTCGGATTAAGGTCGTTTCATACTGATAATACATTGATTATACTATACCTGGAATTGCTGTTGCTATAGATAAACAAAATAGACTTGCATGGTATAATCAACAGGATACAGCTGATATAGATAAACGACCAATTATTTTTAACCAAAAATTTCAATAAAAAATGAAATCATTAAAGAAAGCCTATAAGGGCACAGATGTGAATATGCTTACTGCATGTACATCTATTGTAAAAACTGCAAAGGAAAATGTTGCAGAACTAACTGTAAAACGACCACTTTGGAATGCTGCATATATTGATACACTTACTGCAAGTATTCATAATGCATTTACTGCTAATGTGGGTATAGATAAATCTAAAGCGGTAAGGCAGGCTACTATCGACAGTAATAAGTACTGCAACAATACGTATCAGTATCTTACAGATATCAAGGTACAGCTTACCGAGGATTACAAAACGGATAAAGTAAGACTTAAAACGATACTGAGCGAACTTGGGTATGTAAGTTATCATAAACATGGGAGAAGACCCACCAAGGAGGATATGATAAAATGGGCCTATCAGTTTAAGACAAATATGACTACTGTTATGGCAAACGAACTGGTTGCAAAAGGAATTATACAGGCGAGCATTACGTATATAGCGGATGCTGCAGATAAAATTCAACTAACCTATCAGACGCTTAACAACCTGAAAATAAATAAGCCGGGACTAACGCAACAGAATCAGGCAGCACTTAACGAAATATACAAAGAAGTGATTGGTATTTCGAAGATTGCCCGCCGAATATTTTCTGCTGATAAAACCCTGCAAGCTTTATTTTCTTATAACTATACGCTAAAGCAGATGGGAGCCATTAAAGCGGCAAAACCCGGCAACGAGGAGGAAGATGAAACAGATCAGTCTCCGGATGTAAACAATATTGATACAGAAATTTAGATTCTAAATTTTGCTGACAGTAAAAACCGGTGCAATTATGTACCGGTTTTTTTATGCATACGTATTGCATTTAATTTTATTATTTTTGTGCAATGGCAGATGCAAACAGCAAAGAAACAAGAAGTTATAATATGAGCCGCATTAAGGCAAAGGATACCAAGCCTGAGCTGCTGGTAAGGAAATTTCTGTTTGCCAATGGTTTCCGTTACCGCTTACATGATAAAAACCTACCCGGAAAACCCGATATTGTATTGCCCCGATATAAAACCGTAATTTTTGTAAACGGCTGTTTCTGGCATGGCCACGAAAACTGTAAATATTTCGTTATCCCCAAAACCCGAACCGAATGGTGGAAGGAAAAAATCGGGAAAAACATATCCAATGACATTAAAAATCAAATGCTGTTAAAAGAAATGGGATATAAGGTTATTATAGTTTGGGGTTGTGAGATAAAAGATAAGAGCATCTTTAATGATTTAATTTATAGTATTATAAATTAATAGACCCTTTTATTTCTTCTCTTCTTTTTTAAGAAACCACTCTGTTTTTCAATTAATTAATTCATCATTTGAAACCTAAGTGACCGTTTCAAAATTTCCAGTTTAAATAAAGAATAAACCAATATGTGACTTATAGTCCGTTGTAAGTTACGTCACATCTGAATAGTTTTGTAAAATACTTATTGAATGTTATGAATAATGATATTAAAACGAATGTGGGAAATCGCATTCGTGAATTAAGAAAAATTAAAGGAGTATCTCAGGAAACTTTAGCAGGTTTAGCTGATATAGATCGCACTTATATGACCAGTGTTGAAAATGGAAAAAGAAATATTTCTATAGTAAATATTGAAAAGATAGCAACTGCACTTGATGTAAGTTTGATGGAATTTTTCTGTAATGAAGTATTTAATAAATTAAAAAGTGAAAATAAAAGAAAGCATTAGTATTGATGAAATTGATGGAAAACATTTTCAGATTAGAATAGTTGAACCAGTCAATAATAGAAAAGCAATATTAACACATTATCTACACAACATAAATGATAATGTAAGCAAATATTATGAAAGTGAAGCAATAGAAATTCTTAATGATTTTGTTTCCAACAAACAAAATGAAGGTAATTATTCTTTAGTAGCAGAAAATGCAATTCAACAATTTTTATTTGAAGTAGAAGATGTTCCATTTCCTAGTCCGAAAAATTATAAATTCAAATTCATTGATTTGTTTGCTGGTATCGGGGGATTTAGGCTAGCTCTACAAAATCTTGGAGGCAAATGTGTTTATACCAGCGAATGGGATAAAGAAGCTCAAAGAACTTATAAAATGAATTTTGGAGAAGTACCTTTTGGAGATATAACAAAAGAAGAAACAAAAAAATTTATTCCAGATGATTTTGATATACTATGTGCAGGGTTTCCATGTCAAGCTTTTTCAATTGCGGGTAAACGTGGTGGTTTTGAGGATACAAGAGGTACTTTGTTTTTTGATGTAGCTGAAATTATTAAAAGAAAACAACCAAAAGCAATTTTTCTGGAAAATGTTAAAGGGTTGAGAAATCATAATGGCGGGAAAACGCTTGAAACTATTCTTAATGTTTTACGGAACGATTTGAATTATTATGTTCCAGAACCACAAATAGTAAATGCAAAAGATTTTGGTGTACCTCAAAATAGAGAAAGAATATATATTGTTGGTTTCAGGAAAGATACAAATATTAATAATTTTAAATATCCTGAACCATTTAACAATAAAGTGAAATTTGCTGATATTAAAGAAGAAAATATTGTTGAAACAAAATACTATTTGTCGAATCAATATCTTAATACATTAATTAATCATAAAGCAAGACATGAAAGTAAAGGGAATGGCTTTGGATTCGAAATTATTCCTGATACTGGAATTGCAAATGCAATAGTTGTTGGCGGAATGGGAAGAGAGCGTAATTTAGTTATTGATAATCGTATTACAGATTATACACCTACAACTCATATTAAAGGAGAAGTTAATAGAAATGGAATAAGAAAAATGACACCCAGAGAATGGGCAAGATTACAAGGGTTTCCTGATAATTATTTAATAAAAGTTGCTGATGCATCTGCATATAAGCAATTCGGAAATTCTGTAGCAGTTCCAGCAATACAAGCAACAGCTAATCAAATTATTAATTTATTAAAATAATAAAAATGGCATTATACGGTAATAAAGGAGATTGGAGCGAACCATATGCACTATTGAAATTGCTTTCAGAAGGAAGATTATATTTAGGAGGTGATAACTTTAGCATGATTCAAGATATTTTTTACCCAATTATTAGTGTATTAAGACATGAAAAAGAACGGAATGTCGAATTTACATATAATGACAATATAATTGTTGTTACCAATGGTGATTTTGTTATAAATATTCCTATTCTGGAATTTGTTAAAAATGCCAAACTATGCTTTGATTTTATAACAAAAGATAAGAAAAGTAAAGGATCATTTGAAATTCCAGAAATAGAAGAGTTTTTAACTAGCTTTTCTTTAAATACATTAAAAGCCAAATCAAAACTAAAAAATGATATTACAATTCAAGTCGTTGATTCAAACACATTTTTAAATCCATCATTAGGGTTTAGTATTAAATCTCAATTGGGTAGTCCTTCTACTTTAGTAAATGCAAGCGAACCAACAAATTTCACTTTTATAATCTCTGGTAAACAATTAACTGAAAGTGAAATATTTCAAATAAATAATACTAGAAAATTTTCAGATAAGTTTATATTATTTCATAAAGCAGGTTGTAACTTGGAATTTGAATCTATTGAAAATCTAATATTTAAATCAAATTTACAAACAATTGATTATAATTTTGATAAAGTATTGTCTGAAATACTTTTAATGTTTTATGAAAATGATAATAGTTCTGAAAATACTATTGTAAAATTTACAGAAAAAGTTACTTTAAAGAATTCAATAGGATATGACTTGAGTATTAATTCCAGTATGTATGAATTAATGATGAAAAAATTTCTAACCGATTATGCACTTGGAATGAGAGCAGCTGAAGTATGGAAAAGAGATTATCAAGCGACGGGAGGATACCTAATAGTTAGAGAAGATGGTGAATTAATTTGTTATCACTTTTATTTTACAAAAAACTTTGAAGAATATTTATATAATAATACTCAATTAGAAACAGCAAGCACATCTCGACATGGATTTGGTCAGATTTACACAACTCAAAATGGTATTCAAAAGATAAAATTAAATTTACAAATCAGGTTTATCAAATAATACAATTTATCTATTTCCAAAAACGGAAAAAAAGTTCATTGGTAATCGAATCTGAATTTTGGAAATCCACCTTTCTAATCCAAAAAAATAACAAAAACAAAAACAAAGCTTAGTTCTTTCGGGAATTACGACAGCATAAATTTATTTTAGCCATTACTCAGCCAACTAAGTTTTCCATCGTAATCTGATTGCGAAAACGCTGTTTTCGCAAAATAGCCGATTTTAAGCAACTGATGCATCAAATGCAATGGTTTTGTGCTTTTGTATGCAAAATAGCCTTATATGCTTTGTAAAGCAAAATAATGGGTATATTTCTATATTATATCAAGCTTTATATACTGCTGTTTTTATAATTGCAATTTTTCGTTGGTCTTTAACACTATTTTTCTTACCGTGGCTTTTAATAGTTTAACGGAGTATTAGTATCTGTAATTCAATTTAACTAAACTGCTTACTAATTGTTGTTTAATAAAAAAATAGAATTATTTTTGCAAAAAATCTATTAAAAATGAATGTTTTAATGAAGTGCATAAAAGAAACAAAATTTCTTTTACTAATACTTACACTGTCTGTAGTTACAATGGGTAGAAGTTATGGGCAATTTGTACAAATCGAAAGTATATTGGTAGATGCCTGCGATGGTTCCACGGAAGGTGAAAACGAAATGGTAATTTTCAGGGTAGAATCTGCAGCTGTTAATGTTGCTGATATCCGTATCGATGGTTCTTCTTCCAATCCGGTAGTATATCAAACTTCCAAATGGCCTGCTGTGGCAAATTCCTTTCTTGGCTGGATTACAATTCCTTCGGCAAATTACAACACAGCAGTTGCAAAAGTAGCAGCACTTAATGCAACTATTAATTCATCGTGCGGAAAGCTTATAATACCAACCGGAGGAACAAACGGGCAAGGGCTTATTCCTGCCGGAAAAAAAGGGCTTATTATAACCAGTACCGATGTATCAACCACTGCAAATAGTTTTGTAAACTTAACAGATACACTCTATGTAATTTTTCAGAAACCGGGCAATACCTCCGGACATTTTACAAATTACGGAACTACCGGTCTGCGTTCGCTGCGTTTGCACAAAATATCATCAGGAACCAATGAAGCTGTTACTTACGACAAATCACTTCTGATAAATCAGATGGGAATTCATGCGGCAGAGGACGGTGCAGGTGTAAGGTTTACAGCTTCGGGTGTTGCTACCTATTATAACGAGGGTTGTCAGGCACCTTTTGTTCCGCTGAATCCCGACTGGACAGCACCCTCCACACTATGTCAGTCGGCAGCTCCGGTAAATTTAAATACTTTATTGAGTGCGAATGCTAATACAGGAGGAAGCTGGTCGGGTAACGGCGTATCGGGCAATCTGTTTAATCCGGCTGGCTTAAGTGGCAATATTACAATAACTTATACCGTAGGAACCCTGCAATGTACAGCCACACAAAGTCACAGCATTCAGATTATTTCTTCATTGCTTGCAACCTGGAATCCACCCGCAGCATTGTGCCAGACATCGCCCGCACTTGATCTTAACAACTTACTTACGGCTCAGGCTGCTACAGGAGGAACTTGGTCGGGAACCGGAGTTAGCGGAAACAGCTTTAATCCATCGGGCTTAAGCGGAAATATAAATATAACTTACACGGTAGGAACTACTCCCTGTATAGCTACCGAAAGCCATAGTATTGAAGTGGTAACCTCAGTAAATGCAACATGGACTCCTCCGGCATTACTCTGTCAGATGCCGGCTCCCATTGATCTCAATTCATTTCTTGGCGCAAGTGCAACACAGGGTGGTATCTGGTCAGGACCGGGTGTTACCGGCACTGGTTACAATCCTGCCAGATTGAACGAAATTATAACGATTACCTATACAGTGGGAACACCTCCATGCAGTGCTACCGAAAGCCATATACTGGAAATATGCAGTTCGGAAATTACAGTTCCCAATGTTTTTACACCCAACGGGGATGGTGCAAACGAAACCTTTGCCCCTGTATGCAAAAACATAGATGTAATTACACTGCATATATACAACCGATGGGGAATTAAGCTATATGAAGGTTCGGGACTATCTGCAAGCTGGGATGGAAAAAATGCCGGAAAATTAGTACCTGATGGCGTCTATTTTACTTAATTGAATACGAAGATAAAGGTTTAAATAATGAAAGTAAACAGTTGCAAGGCAGTGTAACTTTACTTCATTAATCATAGCGTTTGGTTTAAAAAAACATAAACAAATATTTTTCTGGAACGCAGATGACGCTGATCCCTCCGGGAGACGCAGATAATAAAGGATTTTTTAATAGATGGAAATCAATTCTTTTTCAAAAATCCTTTTAATCCGCGTTTACGGAACGTATCTGCGTAATCTGCGTTTTACTATTTTAATTCATAATTGATGAAATTATAGTTGCTAATCACATTTTTATATAAGATATAAACAACAGGAACTTTGTCAAAGTTTGCTTTCGCTTCGACTTATATTAGTATAGCTGAGTATTGTTATTCTATAATCAGTTTTTTATAAACCCTGGTTCTACTGTTAGTAAACTGATACTGTAATTGTAAATAAGGAAACCTTAAAAAGCGAATTAAGAAAAATCTAACAGCTTTTTTAATAAATAAAGTAGTATATTTGTAGAGAAAATAGTATAAATAAGTATAAAGCGTTATTCCTTTTATAACGTTAATAAACAATAAGTTGAAAACAATATTTATTCTCAATCAAAGCAGAAATTAACACAATAGCGATTGAATTATCTATGGAAGAAAGCTTAATTTTGAAATAACAAAATAAATTCAGAAAACAAACAGTATGAAATTAGGGAAAAGTAAATTTGTAAAATGCCTGATTTAAATAAAATATTTTTGTTCAGAATTACACACATTGAGAATATTTCACATATTCTTCAAAATGGCATTACACATGTGTCTTCTGTAAATGCCAACCCTAACTTTATGCCTATAGGCGATAGTAGTTTGATTGCTACCCGAAACGATTTTTTATTAGACAACGGTATACGTTTAGGCGAATATATTCCATTTTATTTCGGCAAAAAAACACCAATGCTATATGTGGTGCAGAATGGTTTTAACAGGGTGGCTCCAACTCCAGCCGAAAACATTGTGTATTGTGTAAGTTCCGTTCAAAAAATTATAGATATGAAGTTAGATTTTGTTTTTACGGATGGTCATGCAGTTGATGGTTTCAGTACACAATATTCAGCAAAAGATATTAATCAGATTGATACTATTTTAGACAAGAAGGCTATTAATGCAAAATACTGGAAAGACGAAAACGATTTGGACTTAAAACGGAGAAAGGAAGCTGAGTTTCTGGTATTGGGAGATATTGCCATTGATGCTGTGTTAGGATTTTTGGTTTCAAATGAAAATGCAAAATGCAGAATAATTGAATCCGGTGCAGATGCCAGTATAGTTCACATTAAATCAGACTATTATTTTTAGAATATGATACACTACAAAACAGGCAACTTATTAGACAGCGAAGCCGAAGCCCTGGTTAACACTGTAAACACCTTAGGTGTTATGGGTAAAGGCATTGCCCTGCAATTTAAAAAAATGTTTCCCAACAATTTTAAATTGTATTTTAATGCATGTAAAAAAAAAGAACTTAAAGTTGGTCAGCTATTAATTACTGAAGAAACCTTGTTGGCTGGTAAAAAACTGATTATAAATTTCCCTACAAAAACCAATTGGCGATTACCATCCGAATACCCATACATAGAAGCAGGGTTAAGGGAACTGGTAAAAGTAATTGAAGTAAAAAATATTAAATCCATTGCCATACCACCTTTGGGATCGGGTAATGGTGGGTTGGATTGGAGAAAAGTGAAACTGATTTTAGAGAAATACCTGACAGGTATTGATTGTGAAATTTATATTTATGAACCAAGTGCAGCAATAAAGGAGGTAATGGAAAAAGAAAGAGTAAAGCTTACACCTGCAAGAGCTATGCTATTGTCAGTATTGTACGAACTGGTTCGTAATGGTGAATTTGTATCGGAATTCTCTTCAGAAAAAATTGCCTATTTCCTGCAACGTTTTGGTGCTAAAAATACTTTTAACTTAGAGTTTCAGCCTAACTTTTATGGTCCATATTCAGGTAAAGTAAAACATGTTTTATACTATTTGAATGGTAGCTACATAATGGGTTACAGCTCAAAAGATAAAAAACCATTCGAAGAATTGGGTTTAATTCCGGATGCAGAATCAGAAGTCAATGAGTTTTTGGATAAAGCAGAAAACTCAACCTATAAATCCATAGTTGAAAAAACCAAAAACTTACTGAAAGGTTTCTATTCTCAGTATGGATTAGAGTTACTTTCAACTGTTGATTTTATTATTACAGAAAAGAAAGCCAATACTCCGGAAGCCATTACAAAGGAATTGGAAAACTGGAGCGATAGAAAGAAAACTATGTTTACCAATCCTAAATTTATTCAAATAGCAATTAACAACTTAAATTCACATATAAATTAACATTACTTTGTCAACGTTCTAAATAGCTTCGACTTATATTAGTAGAGCAGAGTATTGGAATAAAGCATTAATCATTATAAATTCTATTTCTGGAACGCGGATAACGCTGATCCCTCCGGGAGACGCAGATAATAAAGGATTTTTTAATAGATGGAAATAAATTCATTTTCAAAAATCCGTTTAATCCGCGTTTACGGAACGTATCTGCGTAATCTGCGTTCTAATATTATAGTTTATAATTAATTAAATAAAAAATTCGTGCAAATTTCAGCATATATTTTAAAAACAATAGTAAATCTTATGATTTGTTTTTCTGGATCGCGGATAACGCTGATCCCTCCGGGAGACGCAGATAAAAACAGATTTTAACAGATGGAAATCAATTCTTTTTCAAAAATCCGTTTAATCCGCGTTTACGGAACGTATCTGCGTAATCTGCGTTTTACTATTTTAATTCATAATTGTTGAAATTATAGTTGCTAATCACACTATTCTATTTGCTTTACAGTTACTACACCACCCAACCCGGCTTTCCGGCCTTTTTCAGATTCTATCAGCACATTGATTGTACGTATATTTTTGCCGGCAGCTATCTTTACAATCATCGTAGCTGCCTCTTCCG
>CAIZXK010000121.1 GCA_903936865.1 uncultured Bacteroidales bacterium
AAATATGCTCAGGAAAGAGTTCAGTTTGGTAAACCAATTTGTAAACAACAGGCTATTGCTTTCAAACTAACCGATATGGCTCTGAAAATTGAATTAGCAAGAAACTTGCTTTATAAAGCGTGTTGGTTGAAAGATAATGAGTTGCCTTTTGCCAAAGAAGCTGCCATGTCAAAACTATATTGTTCTGAAATTGCCAGAGAAGTTGCTGATGAAGCTCTTCAGGTTCACGGTGGATATGGTTTAATGAAAGACTATGATATCGAACGTTTCTACAGAGACCAACGCTTATTGCAAATTGGCGAAGGAACTTCGGAAATTCAGCGATTGGTAATATCAAGGTATATAGGGTGTTGATTTTATGAAAAGTAATGCAATAATTAAAATTACCGAATGTCCGCGTGATGCCATGCAGGGAATTATTCCCTTTATTCCAACTGAAATGAAAGTGGAGTATATCAATACTTTACTCAAAGTAGGTTTTGATATCATTGATTTCGGAAGTTTCGTGTCTCCAAAAGCCATTCCTCAATTAAGGGATACTGCAGATGTTGTAAAAAAACTTGATTTATCCGCCACAAACACAAAATTACTGGCGATTATTGGTAATATGAGAGGTGCTCAAAATGCTGTTAATTATGATGAAATCACTTATTTGGGCTTCCCTTTTTCGCTTTCGCCCACTTTTTTGCAATTAAATATAAAATCTAATATTTGTGATGCTTTAAAATCAATTGAAGAAATTCAAAATCTTTGCGTTATAAAGAAAAAAGAACTTTTGGTTTATTTGTCAATGGTTTTTGGAAATCCTTATGGAGATGTCATCACATTTAAAGAAATTAAAGAAACTATTAGCTTTCTGAGGAAAATTGGAGTAAGAAAAATTAGTCTTGCTGATACAGTTGGTATGAGTAATAAAGAAGTAATTTATGATATTTTTATAAAATTAATTTCTTATTACCCTGAAATTGAGTTTGGACTCCATTTGCATGCAAATCCATTGTCGTGGAAAGATAAAGTTGATGCTGCTTATAAGGCTGGTTGCCGTCAGTTTGATTCGGTAATTTTAGGCTTGGGTGGATGTCCAATGTCAGCTAAAGAATTGGTTGGGAATTTAAAAACAGAAGACCTGGTTTACTATCTCGAAAAGAATAAGATAATGCATAACTTAGATTTATCGCAGTTGAATATTTCAACAAAAAAGGCTGTTGAAGTGTTTAATCATTAATATTTTACATAACCCTAAGGTCTGAAAGACCCTAAGGCTTGAGTTGTAAATGGTTTTTAAGAAATAAATTGTATATGAATAAAGTTGTAAAAAATGTTTACGAGGCTATTGATGGAATAGCTGACAATATGACGCTTATGGTTGGTGGTTTCGGCTTGTGCGGCATTCCTGAAAATTCAATTCTGGCACTTTCCAAAACCAAAATTAAAGGCTTATGCTGTATATCAAACAATGCAGGAGTAGATGATTTTGGCTTGGGATTGCTTTTGAAAAATAAGCAAATCAGGAAAATGATTTCTTCTTATGTTGGAGAAAATGCAGAATTTGAGCGACAATTACTTAGTGGAGAACTGGAAGTAGAACTTAACCCACAAGGAACTCTTGCCGAAAGAATAAGAGCCGGTGGTGCTGGTATTCCTGCTTTTTTTGTTCCTGCAGGTTATGGAACAGAAGTAGCCGAAGGAAAAGAAGTAAGAGAATTTGATGGGAAAATGCACTTGATGGAAACCGCATTGAAAGCTGATTTTGCAATTGTAAAAGCATGGAAAGGCGATACACTGGGGAATTTGATTTACAAATATACAGCCAATAATTTTAATGAAGTAATGGCAACTGCCGGAAAAATTACCATAGCTGAAGTGGAAGAGCTTGTTCCGGCCGGTGAGCTGGATCCCAATAGTATTCATACGCCTGGTATTTATGTTCAACGGATTTTTAAAGGCGAGAATTACGAAAAACGCATCGAACAAATAACCATTAAACTTTCATAATACTTTTTAACTTTATACTTTTTAACTTTTAACTGTTATGGCTTTAGATAAAAATCAAATAGCACAGCGCATAGCTCAGGAAATAAAAGATGGTGATTACGTAAACCTGGGAATTGGAATTCCAACGTTGGTAGCCAATTATATACCTTCAAATGTGAATGTTATCCTTCAATCGGAAAACGGATTACTTGGAATTGGTCCATTTCCAACTGATGATAAAGTGGATGCTGATTTAATAAATGCAGGTAAACAGACGATAACGTATGTGAAAGGTGCTGCTTTTTTCGATTCATCACGCAGTTTTGCCATGATTCGGGGCGGACATGTGGATTTAACTATTTTAGGAGCTTTTGAAGTTTCAGAAAAAGGTGATATTGCCAGCTGGAAAGTACCCGGCAAAATGGTAAAAGGAATGGGTGGTGCCATGGATCTGGTTTCTTCAGCCAAGAATATTATTGTTGCTATGCAGCATACCAATAAAGGGCAATCAAAAATATTGAAAAATTGTACATTGCCTTTAACCGGAGTAAGTTGTGTAAAAAAAATTGTAACAGATATTGCTGTACTCGAAGTAACTGAAAATGGTTTTAAACTTTTGGAAAGAGCTCCGGGAGTTACAGTTGAAGAAATAATAAATTCAACCGAAGGAAAATTAATCATAGAAGGTGAGATTCCTGAAATGAAGTTTTAAACTTTCCATTAAATCAGTAAACAGGACTTTTTAAGTCAGCTAGAATTAGTCATTTCATTTTTTC
>CAIZXK010000122.1 GCA_903936865.1 uncultured Bacteroidales bacterium
TCTCTGCTTATTTTTGAATATTAGAAATATTTAATTAAAAACCCCAAAATGGAATAAGAATTGGAGTATCTTTACTGAATTAAAAATAAAGAAACCATGAAAAACAAAAATTTATTTACATTACTAATAATTATTTTAGTATTTGTTTCTTGTAAAAAAGATGTTGAACCAGAACCATTACCTACTGTAGTAAATAAAACAACTGATTTAAAAGTTCCACAAAGTTTTAATTGGAAATCAACACGTGATATTACTTTAAATGTTACTTCGCAAAGCAGCCAATTATTTGATGTGATATCTGTTTTTACAACAAATCCTTATTCAGGAATTAAGCCAATTATCAAAGGAAGTTCAAAACAAGGCAGCCCCTTTAATTCATTATTTAATATTCCTACTGCTATTACGGAATTATATATAGTTAAAACATCTGCTGATGGAAGTTCTGATATGAAAAAAGTGAGTGCTTTGCAATCAACTGTGAATGTTGTTTTTTCCAATACCAAAAGCAGTTCACCAAAAAGCATACCTTATGAAGTGAATAATGGACCAGGTACTTCAACAGATTATACCATTACTCAGACTTCAGGAAAAATTACAATTGCTAAAGATAAAACATACATTATAAATGGAACTACCAGTTTCTCAGGAGAAATTGAATGGCCAAGTGGAAATAGTAGTTCTCAAAACAGTTCATTAAAGATTGCAGGTAATGTTACTCTATATCTTTCAAAGAAAATTACCATGTATAATAATTGCAAAATTGAGGTATTACCTAATGGAAAATTAACTATTTACAGTAAAATTATTGAAACCAATTATAATGCTTCAATAAATGTTTATACAGGAGGCGAATTAATGATTGGCAGTAGTAGTGGTTTAGGAATCAATACTCCTGCGTCAAAACTTGTTAATTATGGTACTACAACAATCTCTACTTTAGGCAGTTCTATTAATGGGTTCGTTGAAAATTATGCCTATTTGCATTTTTTACCTTCTACAACAACATCATCTAGTTCGAGCTTTATAAATAAGGGAGATATGATTTTTGATAATAATTTTGAATTAAATAAAGATATTTTAAATACCAATCTATTGCATGTTAAAGGTAGTTTAGAAGCTAATAGCATAGATATTGATAATCGTTGCAAGATATTGGTTGAAAATGATTTTACATTAAACTCTTCACAAATTTTCAGCTTACCTGTTGGAGGAACTTCTATAATTGTTGGTGATATTTTTAAAGGAAATTCCAGTTCAATAATAAAATTAAATGAGGGAAGTATGATATTAACCAGCAAAATGGAATTTAATAGTGGCAATACGGTTGAAGGAATAGGTACAGCAAAAAGCACAGTTAAAGTAACGGGTACGTTTAATAATATGTGGGGATCGATTTTAAAATCAAATGTTGAAATGATTGGAACATCTTCAACTGCACCAGCAGGAATGGTTTTACAGTCTGGTGCTATTTACAATTCAATTGCTAATGCAACAAACTACATTCCCTCATCAGATTGCAGCCCAGGAGCTGGATTTATTCCAATTTTAGATGCTGATAATGATGGTGTTGTTGATAGTCAGGATGACTATCCTAATGATATTAACAAAGCATATAATAATTATGTACCTGGGGCAAATACTTATGGAACCATTATGTTTGAAGATTTATGGCCATCAAAAGGAGATTTTGATTTTAATGATATGATTGTAAATTACAAAATAAATCAGATTACAAATGCCGCCAATAAAGTAGTGGAAATTGCTGCTTCTTATAAAATTAAGGCAATAGGTGGTGCTATTTCAAATGGTTTTGGTATCAGATTTGATGGATTAAATTCGAATCAGATACAATCAGTTACCGGAACACAATTAAGTTTAGGTAATCAGATTTCAGTAGCAGCAAATGGCACAGAAAACGGTCAGGATAAGGCTGTAGTTATTTTATTCGACAAATCATCACATTTAATATATCCTCAAGGTACTGCATTTGTAAATACTGTTCCAGCAAACCCTACAATTAATGCTTATGTATTCAATGTTTTAATAACACTTAACTCACCGGTTGATGCATCTTTATTAGGTACGGCTCCATACAATTACTTTATATTCAGAACCAATACAAGAGGACATGAAATTCATAGTATAAATAAAGCACCTACCAGTTTAGCAAATACTGCTTTATTTAGCACAATTGATGATATTTCAAACATTGGAACAGCCCAATATTACAAAACATCAACAAATTTACCATGGGCAATAGATGTTCCATCGGAAATTGATTATCCTTCTGAAAAAAATGATATTGTAACTGTATTTTCAAATTTTGCTGATTGGGCACAAAGCGGTGGTTCTATTAAATCTGATTGGTATAGTGATTTGAGCGGTTATAGAAATAATTCACTAATATTTCACTACACTCCTAACGGAACTAAAAAATAAATTTTTGTTTTCATGGATGATAAGGCTGTCTTGTAATGAGGCAGCCTTTCTAATTTATTAAAATCTTGTTAATTATCAAAAACATACAAAGAAAAATTGTTCAGGTAATAAATAATTTCTATATTTGATTTTGAAAAAAAACAAATACAATAAAACATAATAGCTTAATAATCATGGTAAATACACCTATAAGCAAAGAAATCGTTGATAAAAAAATCAAGGAAAACAATATTGCCGATGTAGGCAAAGCATCAATAAGGGTTATAAAAAAACTTATTGATGAAATTGAAAAGGAGACAGGTGAGAAATTTGTTCGAATGGAGATGGGAGTTCCAGGATTACCTCCAGCTCAGGTAGGTGTTGCTGCCGAAATTGATGCTCTCAAACGAGGAGTTGCTGCAATTTATCCTGACATACATGGAATTCCTGAATTAAAGAATGAAATATCCAGATTTGTCAGATTATTTTTAGATGTTGATGTAAAACCAACAGGCTGTATTCCAACAGTAGGCTCCATGCAGGGAAGTTTTGCAGCTTTTTTACTCATGAATAATTTACACGAAGGTAAAGATACAACCTTATTTTTAGATCCCGGATTTCCTGTTCATAAGCAGCAACACCGGGTATTGGATTTAAAATTCGAAAGTTTTGATGTTTACAATTACAGAGGAGAGAAATTACGAAATAAATTGGAATCTTTTTTAAGTAAAGGTAATATTTCCTGTATGTTATACTCAAATCCCAATAATCCTTCCTGGATTTGTTTTACAGAAATGGAATTGAAGATTATTGCGGAAATGGCTGAAAAATACAATGTTATAATTATGGAAGATCTTGCATATTTTGGCATGGATTTCCGTAAGGATTATTCAAAACCGGGTTTTCCTCCATTTCAACCAACTGTAGCTAAATATACCGATAAATGGATATTGTTTATTTCCAGTTCCAAAGCATTTAGTTATGCCGGACAACGGATAGGAATGATGGTGATTTCCGATGCTTTATTTAATTTAAAGAGTGAAAGAATAAAAACAAGATTCTCATCTGATATTTTTGGCAATGCAATGATATTCGGGACTGTTTATTCATTAAGCTCTGGTACTGCTCATTCTGCTCAATATGCTTTAGCAGCCATTTTAAAAGCTGCAAATGATGGTGATTTTAATTTCAGGAATGATGTATTGGAGTATGGTAAAAAGGCCCATATCATGAAAAAACTATTTGTTGAAAATGGTTTCAATATTGTTTATGATAAAGATCTGGATGAGCCAATCGCTGATGGATTTTATTTTACATATTCATATCCAGGATATTCTGGTGAGGAGCTGTTAAAGGAAATGCTATATTATGGAGTAAGTGCTATTTCTTTGGCTATTACAGGTAGCGAAAAAACAGAAGGAATGAGGGCTTGTGTTTCTTTGGTAAAACGCGATCAATTTGCAGCATTAGAGGAACGATTAAAATGCTTCAATTTAAATAATCCTTATTAGAAGGAACATAAAAAAGACCGGCTTATAAAATTTGCCGGTCTTTTTTATTTCAAGGAATTCATTTCATCTATTAGAATATCAATACTTAAATCGTCCCAACCCTTCTCTTTTGCAGCATTTTCAATTGTCCCCCAAATTGTTTCACCACAAATAATACATCTGATTCCTTTTTCTGCCAGATAGGAAACCATATTTGGATTTTCACTTATAATATCTTCAATTAATGATTCTTTTGTTATCATGTTAATTATCTAATTTTTCATATACTGAATTTTGACTTAGATATTCAGGAACCAGAATTTTCATTTGTTTTACTATTTCAAAATTTTCTTGATTTCCAAGTAAATCAATCAGTAAGTTTATTTGAGAATTTATAAGATCCTGATCATTCTCTCTAACTTTGGCTATCATTATTTTAGGATGATGAGTAGGTAATGTATTTTCTTTATTATTTAGTAATTCTTCATATAATTTTTCTCCGGGTCTTAATCCAGTATAAACAATCTGAATATCTTTACCCAACGTTAAATTTGAAAGTTTGATCATTTTTTTAGCTAAATCAACAATTTTAACTGATTTACCCATATCAAAAATAAATATCTCGCCTCCATTACCCATAGATCCAGCTTCTAAAATTAGTTGACAAGCTTCAGGAATAGTCATAAAATATCGTGTAATCTCTGGATGAGTTATCGTGACAGGACCTCCTTTTGCAATTTGTTCATCAAACAAAGGAATTACAGACCCATTAGAACCTAACACATTACCAAATCTGGTTGTTATATACTTGGTTTTCCCTTTTTGATTTAAAGTTTGTACATACATTTCGGCAATTCGTTTGGAAGCTCCCATTACATTTGTGGGATTTACAGCTTTATCGGTAGAAACCATTACAAATTTTTCGATATGATATTTTAAAGCCAAATCAGCTATAATTTTAGTTCCATTAACATTGGTATTTACAGCTTCATAAGGATTTTCCTCCATCACCGGAACATGTTTATATGCTGCAACATGAAAAATAATTTCTGGCTTAAAAAAATCAAAGATTTTCTCCATTCTCTTTTGATTTTGAATATTTGCCAATATAAATTCAAAATGAGCAGTTTTAAACTTTTCTCCTAATTCCACTTCCAGATTATATAAAGGAGATTCAGCCTGATCAATAATAATTATTTTTTTATGAGGAAACGAAGCAATTTGTCTAACCAGCTCACTACCAATAGATCCACATCCTCCTGTAATTAATATGATTTTATCTGATAAATCAGTACTAATTTTATGTTTATCTAATTTAATTACATCCCTTTCCAGTAAATCATCAATCTTAACTTTTTTAATTTGTTTAAAACTCAATTCACCATTAATCCATCTGCTTACTGGAGGAATACTTAATATCTTTGTATTGTTAGCCATACAAAGTTCAATAATTTCCTGTTTGCGTGCAGGTTGTATCTTCTGCACTGCTATAATCATGTGAGCTACCGTATTAGTTGATAAAATTTCTGTAATTTTATCAGAAGTATAAATAGGCACGTTTTCAAGTTTTTTGCCTATTTTTTTTTCGTCATCATCAAAAAAAGCAATTACTTTATATTTTGTACCTGCATCTCTGTCTAAAGCTCCTTTTGCAATTACGCCTGCTTCTCCTGCACCAAAAATAACTACATTGGTTTTTTCGCGGTTTGGATTAAGAAATTCTATATACGTTATCTTTACAACCATTCTGAATGAGATCATTACAAGTGTTGTAACAAGAAAGTCAATAATTATGATGGAAAATGGAATGATGAATATCTTATTGTATACATAATAAGTAAAAATATTTGTCAATACAAAGACAATACTTCCACTAATTAAAACTAAAAATATCCTCATTGCATCTTCTGTACTTGTATATCTGATTATACCAGTATATGAACCTGAAATAATAAAACTTAATATTCTGAAAATCATTATTAACGCAATAACAATAGGTAAGTCTGCCATATCCGATGGAGGAATAGAAAAATTAAATCGTAGTAAATATGCTATAATAACTGAAAACAGACATATTGTTGAATCAATAATGAATATCAACCAGGTAGGAGTATTTTTTCTAAAAAAAA
>CAIZXK010000123.1 GCA_903936865.1 uncultured Bacteroidales bacterium
ATGGTTATATCTGCCAGATTTGTGTTTATAAGTTCTGTTTAAATTTGATTTATTGTTGGAACTTACTGTTTGAAATCTGGCAGATTTCATATTTAATTATTTTAATTTTTTACAAATTTACTTTGCAATATTTCCTTATCGCTTTGTACTTTAATTATATAAATTCCTTTGGCAAAAGCAGATATATCTAACTGCGATAGTTCTTCACTAATATTTTGATGCAGCAGTTGTTTGCCCTGTATATCGTAAATGCTTAAAGTAGTATTTTGTTGTTGAATGAAGTCAAGCGTTAGTGTATTGTTGGCTGGGTTGGGGTAGAGAGTGATTTCTTTTTTTAACACTTCATTTTCAGGAATTTTTAAAGTAGAATTGTAAATATAATTATCAATATTTTCAGTTAAAAAATTCCAATGATCTTGAGAAGATATTGTATCAGGGTAATACATCCCGGTTCCGGCTATCATTTTATTTGGCAAAATTGATAAGCTTCCAAATCCTCTATCATAATTAGGAAAACACAAATCAGTTGTATTACATAATATATTCAAATTTTTATCGATAAAATATAAACTAAACCAATTTTGCACTACTATAATTTGACTATCAATTGGAATAACAGAACCAACAGATGCATTTCCATTAGGAGGTCCAATATCGACTGATTTTAATAAATCACAAGTTAAAGTATGTATTGAAATGCGGCATTTATCAAAATAATTTTGATAAACATTATCCCATTGAGTAACCTCTCTTGAAAGATATAATTGATTGTTAAGTATAAAAAAATTATTAAAATACTCATTAACACCTATACTTGGATTTTTTGAATAATAAAATGTTAAGTAATGATCGTAAAAGTCAATAAATACTTTAATATTATATGTTCCATTACCCCCAATATTTGTTTTGCGAGAACCCCCAACATAAATACAATTTGCACCCTTTAGAATTTTATATGGAATACATAAATTATAAGGACCTTCATAAGTTTTTGATATATTTCCAATTGTATCAACCTTACAAATTACAGTTTTTGTATATTCACTAGCATCACTTACTGTTTTAGCAGATAACATTAAAATAGTATCATTAGAAAATTTTTCAAAATCCATCATCCAATTTATTTCAGGGTCTTCATAATATTTCAAAAAAACACTATCACCATTTGAATTAAATTTTGCAAAAAACCTGTCAATTTGGTTTATAGAATCTTTATATACAATACCACCAATATAAAAAGATGAATTGTTAAATGTTATAATATCATTTGCTTGATATATATAATATAAATCAGAATAGTATACTTTGCTCCATAATTTGGTGCCAATTGTATCGTAAAATGTAATTGAAAATCCTTCTTTTGACATAAGAGAATCGTAACAGAAACCAAGATAAAGAATTCCATTATTCCATGGAAAAGTTTTAATACCAGAATCTGCACCATTATATGAAATATCATCACGATTGTTGAATGTGTATGAAATTGGTAATTGCCCCCTAGCAATACCTCCTACAAGCATCACAATCAATAAAATGTAAATTTTTTTCATATTTTTTGTCTTTTTTAGCCCTGACAGGGTTTCAAACCCTGTCAGGGCTATTGTTAACTATCTGATTAAAATCAATTTTCTGTTTGCAATAAAATCACCTGCCTGCATTTTCAAAAGATAATTTCCATTGCTTAAAGCTTTGTTATACTGATTTTTACCATTCCAATTCAGGCTATGTGTTCCTTTGCTGTAAGTACCGCTGAAATTATAAACTTCTTCGCCTAATAAATTGTAAATTACCAGACTTACTTTCTGATTTTCGGGCAAATTAAATGTTATATTCGTATTTTCAGAGAACGGATTGGGTGAATTCTGCAAAAGATAATAAGATTCTTTATTTATATCAGCAACAGATGTTGAACTGTTTATAGCAATATTTGCCGAAGTTGTAACAATAGTCAATTGGTCTAAATTGCTGTTGTATGCTTCAGCTGCAGTAATTGCAGAATTGATTTCAACCGGAGAATATACATTTGCCTGATTAATTACTTTTAATTTCAGTGTAAATATAATGCTTCCATCTGCAATACTTTGTCCATTAGCATTTTCTGTACTCCACAACGCAGTTATTTTCCCTGACAAAACTTGGTTGGTTCCGTAATTTCCGGTCAAAGCATTGTTATCAATACCAACAAATTCAAAATCATTCGGATTCCAATTCATGGTGAATTGATATCCGCTGATATTGTTGAAGTTACTTACTTTTACCGGAACATTGATAATATCTCCTGCAACTGCATTCTGGTCAGCCAAATCGAAATTCAAAGTTGTTGCAATTTGCGATTTTGAAGTATTCGGATTCCAGCTATTATTTACATCTCCCAATTTTATTGCCACAAAATTCTGATCAGTCAGATTGGCTGCACTGCTGTAAGAGCGACTGTTTTCATAAGGAAATGGCTGTTGTGGATTACTGAAAACATAATCGGAATTTACAAATTTCCAGATTTCATTAGCAGGATAATTACTTGACATTTGCAGAATGAGTGACTTGATAAGTAAAATATCCATATTGGATATATTACCGGATTGATTTACATCTGCTGCAATTACTTTATAAGCTGAATTCAATGGCTGAATATTCAGTATATGTCTTTGAATCATAATTAAATCCAGTGTTGATAATCCGCTGAGTGCTGTTATGTCGTTCCCTTTTGAAGGGGTAATGGTGTAAGCATTTCCCTGTAAAACATTAAAATTGTAAATTCCATTGAAAGATGTAGTTACGGAATCATTTAAGCCTGAACCGCTGATTTTTAATTTTACATTATTCATTAAATAATTCTGTTCGGTTTTTACATTACCTGAAATATTTACTGTGTTTGAAGTAGAGGTAACATTCACATTTACAATAGCTGCTGGACTCTGACAACTGTTTACAGTAGCTTTTACAGAATAAACTCCGTTTAAAGCCTGGGTTGCATTTTGTATAATCGGATTTTGTTGTACTGAAGTAAATCCGTTAGGTCCTGTCCATGCATAACTTGCATTGGGAATGGTACTTGCTGTTAATTGTAATGTTCCGTTCAAAGCAACTGGTGAATTACTTGCAGCAACTGGTGCTGAAGGTAAAGGATTTGATGTAACTCCTATACTGTTTGAAATAGCTGCACAGCCTGCATTAGTTAAGGTAACATAGTATAATCCTGAGGAAGAAACTGTAATGGATTGTGTCGTCTGACCACCCGGATACCAAACATTACCATTTGGACTTGAAGATGTTAACATTACACTTCCTCCAGCACAAAAAGTTGTGGCTGCGTTTGCTGAAATTGAAGCAGTTACGCTTTGATTGATGCTAAAGAAATTATCACTTAAATCAATTGTACTCCAGTTGTTTGCATCTTTTATTCTGATTTTGCATTTTGTTGAAGAAATATTGGGTACATTCCATGAAAAAGTACCGCTTAAAGTGCTGTAATTGCTTATAATTGAATTCCATGTTAAACTACTGTCGGCTGTATATTCAAGAATGTAATTTCCTGAAGTTCCGCTTGATGTCCAGTTTATATTGTAGTTGGAACAACCACTCAGATTATCCCCACCATTCGGACTAGAAATAGTTATAGTCGGAGCTGGCAAACCAATTGCAAAAGAATTATCGCTCTTATCTGATTTGCAACTATTAATGAAATCAGTAACTCTTACCAGACTGTTAGAAGATGAAGCAGCTGGAATCAGCCATGTATAGGAATTCGTTGGGATGTTCTGGTTGTAAACAATATTGGTCCAGGTACTTCCGCCATTTGTCGAATAGTCAATACTGTAATAACTCGAAGATCCGATTGCTGTCCAGTTGATAGTCTGATTCGTACCGGGCTGTATGCTCTCGCCTCCGTTTGGTGTATTGATAACAATTGCCGGAGTTATGGTAAAAGTGGCATCGCTGATATCTGTTTTTAAAGGATACGAATTATCTGTGATTCTGATTAAACATTGTGTTGAAGGTAAATTTGGAATCGTCCAGTCGTAGGTATTATTTGACCCCGATGAACTATGGCTGCTGATTATCGTTGTCCAGCTTTGTCCATTATTGATGGAGTATTCAATTTTATAACTACTCGATCCACCGCCACTATTCCATTTAATGGTGGTTTGTGTACAAACTCTCCAGTCTTCAAGTCCATTATCCCCATTAGGTGAAGTAATTACCAAGCCCGGTTTTATACTGAAAACTGCATTGCTGATATCAAAATTTGCAGGATTGTTATATTCATTCACTTTTATCAGGCATTTATTCGAAAAATTATTCGGCACATTCCAGGTATAACTTCCACTGTTGTTTGTTACCCAAGCAATTGGCAACCAGGTTGCTCCACTGTCAACAGAATAGCTTAAACTAACGTAACTGGCATAAAAATATTCACTGGTCCAGTTTATGCTATAGTTAGACCCATAATATAATGATTCTCCGCCATTTGGTGAAGTAAGTTGTGGTATTCCGGGAACAATTGAGAAATTTGCATTGCTTATATCTTTTATGCAAGTATTATCGTAATCTACTACTTTTATCTGACAAGCAGTTGCCGGTGTATTAGGGATGCTCCAGTTGATATTCTGGCTATAAGTGTATGATGATATTGAGTTCCAGTTTGTTCCGTTGTTTAATGAATAATATACATAAAATCTGCTTGATGTATTTGCAGATACCCAGTTGATATTCTGTGTAGTACCAGCCTGCCAGAGTTCACCGCCATTCGGAGAATTGATAATGATATCATCGTTTTGTTTCAATGTAAATACAACATCGCTTGAATCTTTTATATTTGCATTGTTGTAATCCTGAACTTTTATTAAACAATTGTTGGAAGTTGTTACATCTGCTACCTGTGACCAGCTATAAGATGATGATGATGAGTTTGCTATGAAATTCCATGTATTGCCATTATTTGCAGAATAATACAAAGCAAAGCTTCCTGAAGTACCACCGGATGACCATGTAATTGATTTAGATGTGCATCCTTCCCATAGTTCGCCACCGTTTGGTGAAGTTACAATAATAAAAGGTGGTAAAATTTTAAAATTTACATCACTTTCATCAAAAACTGTTGGATTATTGTATTCACTGATTCGGAATTTGCATTGTAATGAATTGATATTTGGCAAAGTCCAGTTATAGCTTCCATCGTTTTCTGTTGGTGTTACTACTGTTAACCAGGTTGCTCCACCGTCTGAAGTAAATTCGATTTTAACGAAACTCGAACTTAAATACCCGCTAGTCCATTGAATTGTAATTGAATTGTTTGCATAAGTTGTATAATTTGAATTGGGGTAACTTACAGTAATATAGGGTTGTGGGGGTGTAATAGTAAAAATGGCATTGCTTACATCCTGAATACAGCTGTTATCATAATCAACCACTCTTACCAAACTGTTAGGGCTTGGATAGTTAGGAATTGTCCAGTTTAAACTTGTAGAATAAGTATAGGAATTAATAGAGTTCCAGCTGCTTCCGCCATTGATTGAATAATAAGTATAAAATCTGCTAGAAGTTGGTTCAGTTACCCAACTGATGGTTTTAGAAGTACCCACTTCCCAACTTTCGCCACCATTTGGCGAAGTAATGATAATGTCGTTATTTTTAATCAATGTAAAAGTCAAATCGCTTGAATCCTTTACATTTGCATTGTTGTAATCCTGTACTTTAATCAAACAATTATTGGAAGTTGTTACATCAGCCACCTGAGACCAGCTATAAGATGAAGAAGAAGAATTGGCAAAATAATTCCATGTATTTCCATTATTAACAGAATAATACAAACTAAAACTGCCAGATGTTCCACCCGAAGACCATGTTATGGATTTGGTAGAACAACCTTTCCATTGTTCACTTCCATTAGGCGAAGTTACTGTAATGAAAGGAGGTATAACTTTGAAATTTACATCACTCATATCAGAAACAGTAGGGTTATTGTATTCACTGATTCGGAATTTACAATCTAATGAATTGATATTAGGCAAAGTCCAGTTGTAACTTCCGTCATTTTCTGTGGGAGTTACTACGGTTAACCATGTTGCTCCACCATCAGAAGTAAATTCGATTTTAACGAAACTCGAACTTAAATACCCACTTGTCCATTGAATTGTAATTGAATTGTTTGCATAAGTTGTATAATTTGAATTGGGGTAACTTACAGTAATATAGGGTTGTGGAGGTGTAATAGTAAAAATAGCATTGCTTACATCCTGAATACAGCTGTTATCATAATCAACCACTCTTACCAAACTGTTAGGACTTGGAGAGTTAGGAATTGTCCAGTTTAAACTTGTAGAATAAGTATATGAATTGATTGAATTCCAGCTGCTTCCTCCGTTTATAGAATAGTAAGTATAATATCTTGTGGATGTAGGTTCAGAAACCCAGCTGATGGTTTTAGAAGTACCCACTTCCCAGCTTTCACTACCATTTGGCGAAGTAATGATAATGTCGTTGTTTTTAATTAAAGTAAAAGTCAAATTGCTTGAATCTTTTACATTTGCATTGTTGTAATCCTGCACTTTAATCAGGCAATTGTTTGAAGTTGTTACATCAGCCACCTGTGACCAACTATATGAAGAAGATGATGAGTTTACTAAGAAATTCCATGTAAAACCATTATTTACAGAATAATACAAAGCAAAACTGCCGGAAGTACCACCCGATGTCCATGTGATTGCTTTTGTAGAACATCCTTTCCATTGTTCACCACCATTTGGTGATGTTAGCGTAATAAAAGGAGGAACAATTTTAAAAGCGATATCACTTATGTCAAAAACAGCAGGATTATTGTATTCGCTGATTCGGAATTTACAATCTAATGAATTGATATTGGGTAAAGTCCAGTTGTAACTTCCGTCATTTTCAGTAGGAGTAACAACTGTTGTCCATGTTGTTCCGTTATCAGAAGTAAATTCAATTTTTACAAAACTTGAGCTTAAATAGCCACTTGTCCATTGAATTGTAATTGAATTGTTTGCATAGGTTGTATAATTTGAGTTAGGATAATTAACTGTAATATATGGTTGCGGTGGAGCAATAGTAAAAATGGCATTACTTACATCCTGAATACAAGAATTATCATAATCAACAACACGTACCAGACTATTTGTATTTGGCGAATTAGGAATTGTCCAGTTTACACTTGTAGAATAAGTATAGGAATTAATTGAATTCCAGCTGCTTCCTCCATTTGTAGAATAATAAGTATAATATCTTGATGATGTAGGTTCCGAAACCCAACTTATGGTTTTAGAAGTTCCTACTTCCCAACTTTCGCCACCATTTGGTGAAGTGATGATAATGTCGTTGTTTTTAATCAATGTAAAAGTTAAATCGCTTGAATCTTTTACATTTGCATTGTTGTAATCCTGAACTTTAATCAGGCAATTGTTTGAAGTTGTTACATCAGCCACCTGATACCAGCTATATGAAGAAGAAGATGAGTTTACTAAGAAATTCCATGTATTGCCATTATTTACAGAATAATAAATTCCGAAACTTCCGGAGGTTCCACCTGATGTCCAAGTAATTGATTTTGTAGAACATCCTTTCCATTGCTCACCTCCATTTGGTGAAGTTACTGTGATAAATGGGGGCAATACTTTAAAATTCACATCACTTTCGTCATTTATCAGATTGTTTGCAAAAGAACTGATTCTGAATCTGCAATTCAGTGAATTGATATTTGGTAAAGTCCAGCTGTAGCTACCATCGTTTTCGGTTGTTGCCACAACATTGGTCCATGTATTGCCATTATCTGAAGTAAATTCAATTTTTACATAATTATCTGAAACATATGAACTCGACCACTGAATATTTATTGAATTATTTGCATATGTTGTAACATTTGAATTTGGATATGAAACGGTTATTAGCGGAGTTGGATTTCCAATTGTAAAATTTGCATTACTAATATCAAATTTACAGGAATTGGAATAATCCTGAACTTTTATCAGTGCATTGGGTGTTGGTGAATTGGGTACTGACCAGTTATAAATTTTATAATAAGTGTTTGAAATAATTGTAGTCCAGGTATTTCCATTGTTCAATGAATAATAAACTGAAAAATTGGAAACCGAAGGTGCTGAAACCCATTCTACGCTTTTGGTTGTTCCGGCTTCCCAATATTCACCACCATTAGGTGACGTTATAATAATATCGTTATTTTGATTAATGGTAAAATTAGCATCACTCGAATCTTTCAGACTGGCATTATTATAATCCTGTATTTTTATCAGACAAGTGGCTGATGTTAAATTTGGAATTGGATTCCAGGTATAAGAGGAACTGCTTGAACTTGTAATATAATTCCATGTATTTCCATTGTTTATAGAATAATATAAACCAAAACTTCCTGAAGTTCCTCCCGATGTCCAGCTAATGGATTGTGATGCACAGCCTTGTATGTTTTCATATCCATTTGGAGATGTAACACTTATAAATGGAGGTGCTATGGTAAAAACTGTATTGCTTTGATCAAAAGTAGCCGGATTTGATAAATCTGTTACTTTTACCAAACAGTTTGCAGAAAACGTGGATGGTACTGTCCAGCTATATGAGCCGGTGTTTGAAGTAGATGTGGTAATCGGTGTCCAGTTGTTTCCGTTATCGGTTGAATACTCAATTTTTACTACATTTGAATTTACATAAGCACTTGACCAACTTATGGTGTAGCTGTTGTTTGCATACAAGGTATTGCCACCGTTTGGCGAACTTACTGTTATATTAGGAGTAGGAGGGGTAATGGTAAATAAGGCATTGCTGATATCTACCATACAACTTGTATTGGAATAATCCTGAATTCTTACCAGACATTGAGCCGAAGGAATATTGGGAACACTCCAGTTATAAGTCTGGTTTGAAATGTATTGATTGCTGACTATATTTGTCCAGCTTGATCCGGCATTGGTTGAATAGGCAATATTATAGTAATTGCTTGTTCCGTTTGCTACCCAATTTATTGATTTATAAGTACCTGCCTGCCAACTTTCACTGCCATTCGGAGAAACAAGCAATAAAGGTGCAGTTATCGAAAAAGTATTATCACTCAAATCGAAAGTAGATGGTGTATTGGAATCAACAATTCTGATTTTGCAACTTGTTGAATTAATGTTGGGTACCGTCCATGTATATGTCCCGTTGGTAACATACAAACTACTTGCAACAGATATCCATGTTGCACCGCCATCGGTACTGTAATCAATATTGTAATTGTTGGAAGTTCCCGTAGCTGTCCAGGTGATGTTATGAGATGTACATCCTGCCCAAACTTCTCCTCCGTTTGGAGATGTTAAAGTAATATTTCCTGCTTTAGCTGTAAAAATGGAAAATGCTAATACGGTTAAGAAAAAAACAATTTTCTTCATCTTGTTGATTTTAAATTCTGTACTTGGTTTAAATAAACAAATAAAGAAAGTAATCAATCAGTACCTTATAGGAAAATCCCATAAAATTTTAAATAAATAGAAGATAGATTTTTTTCTTTAAATTGTTTTAAGTGAGCAAATTTAAGTTATTTTGTTTAATTAATAAGTGTTTGGAATTTTTTTATTTCAAATCCAACTAATATTTATTTTCTTAAACACTACTATCATAATTAAAAATGTAATAAAATAACTTAGAATTTATCAACCAAAGCAATAAAAAAGCATATTTTATTTATAATTCTATAAAGTATGGAAAATGTAAATAATCCATAAGATACTGAAATTATTATAAATAGAAATTTTAATAAAAATCAATAGGATAGAAGAATAAAAAGTTTAACGATTCATATCAGGAGACTTACAACTTATTTACTGCATAGTTGTATGCTCCCAAAGCTGTAGCTTTACTTGTGCCTATTTGAGAAAAACCTATACCTAACCGCTTCATTGAATCATAAAAATAAGTCGTATTGCTTCCAGGTACTTTTAATTCTTTGGTTTCACCTTTTACAAAAAGAGCCAATTCATCTTTATCATCCAGATTAAATATACGTTGCGATAATCTTGGATAAATATCACCGGAGTAGGCTATATATTTGTTTCTCATTTCATTAAGCAAACCTTGCAGAATTAAAGTATTAGCACCGGCAATACCGCCACCAATAACTGCAATACTATCAGTAAGTGTTATAACCTGAGAAATTGCATCTCCCAATACTTCTCCCAATTGTCGAAAAGCTTCGCATGCAGCATCTTTATTTCCTTTAATTTCACCAATACCTATTTTATAAATATCGTGAGGTTCAGGTGAATCGGAAATATCAATTTTACATAACTCTGCATAAACTCTTTTAATAGCTCTTATGCTTACACCTTCTTCAGCATTGGTTAATGGGTTAATTTTGTTTCGCAACAACCAAACTTCAGCAGCAGCAGAATTATCACCAATTAACAACTCTCCATTTATTACAATACCTGCACCAAATCCTGTTCCTAGAGTTAATCCTACCAAATTCCGGAAACGTTTCTGGCTTCCGGCATTTTGCATTTGTTGATTAATATAAGGTAGATATCCTGCAAGTGCTTCTCCATAAGCATATAAATCTCCATCATTATTGATAAAAACCGGAATGTTAAATTCATTTTCTAAAATCCCACCCAAAGGAACACCACCTCTAAAACCTGGTAGATTATATAAATCACCAATAATTCCATTTGGAAAATCAGCTGGTCCCGGAAAAGCAAAACTTATTGCATCAGGATACTTATCCAATTGATTTATTACTGCTTTAAACCCTTCTTTTATAGTTGATAAGCACAAATCGAGTTGATGTCCATTGGATGGTAAATTTACAGGTTTTACAATTTCCTGATTATTGCTTATCGCAGAAAAAACAAAGTTTGTACCGCCTGCATCAAGCGTTAGAACTGTTTTGTGAATATTATGCATGTATGAATATCGGTTAATGAATTTAACTTTAATAAATTAATTACTTTTTTTAAGATTAGTTAGTGCAATGAATAATATATAAGCCATACAAGCCATTGGAACTAAAAATGCTGTAAGAATGTTTGATGAATCAGCAACAAAACCAAAAACAGGAGGAATGATGGCACCTCCTACAATTGCAGTTACCATCAGGCCAGAAATCTCATTGGAACGCGATGGCATATTATCAATAGTAATCGAAAAAACTAGTGGAAAAATATTGGCAAAGCCCAAACCAACTAATATAATTCCTGCAAAAGCTAATGTTTGACTTCCTAAAAACATCATAATAATTCCAAGCATGGAAATAATTACTGTTATAACAAGAAAAGTTTTGGGTTGAAGAAAACGTAAAATAACTCCACCTAATAAACGTCCGATAAAAATTGGGAAAAAGAATAAGCCCCATGAAATTACTAATCCTAACTCTTTTAAGTCGATACCATATTTTTCGCTAACTAGCAAAGGAACTCCAGAACTCATTGAAACTTCTGCTCCTACATATAAAAAAATAGCCAAAACCATAAAAAGGATATATGGATTACCCAATAATGATAAACAAGAACTTAATGAAGCAGGTGTAGAATTTGGATCTTTTATTTCAACAATTTTTGTAGATTTAACCCAGAGAAAAGTTAGAAAAATGAGTATTGCATAAATGGGAAATAATACAGTCCAGTCCAATCCTAAGGGTTTCGCTACAAATGCAGGAATTAAAAAACCTAATGAAGAACCAACAGCTTTAACCGTTTGTCCAAAAGACAAATTACTGGAATATTTACCTTCAGGAGATACATCACGCATTATGGGATTACCTGAAACCTGTAAAATAGCAGCACCTGCTCCCAAAAACAAAATTGCAATTAAAATAATATAGAATTTACTGTTTGATGTTGGGTCAAAACTAATAATGGGTCCATACATACCATTGAAAACAGGAATTATTAAGCCAACAAAAGCGATAAAAAGACCTAATGATAAAAGATATTTCTTTCCGACTTTATCCTGGAAAATGCCCATTGCAACTGAAAGTAACCCAAACATGATAAACCCCATTAAAGGTAATAACTGAGCCATAAAAGTTGATAATTGAAAGGTCTCTTTCGCTAAACTAACCATTGGACCAACCACATCACCAAAACCCATGCATAAAAATGCCAGAAATATTGGCATTGCTTTCATTGTATTAGTTGAATTTGTATTCATATATTTTGTTTTATAAATAATGTTTAACGTAATTTAGATTTCTTTATTAATATTTCAGTTTTATTTATTCTATAATAATTTCGTCGGCAAAAATCCAGGTTTTTCCACCAGCACCTGGATGCCAATCGGGACAAACGCCCATATTTTTTGCAACAATTTTTATAAACTGGTATGAAATCATTGAAGGATAATCAATTCGATATCTTCTCACCAACATTTCAACATCTTTTGGAGATACAGGTGATGTTACAATACCTGCTGAACGAAATTCGACTCCATCTTTTGAAACAAAATACTCTAATTGTGGAGGAAAAAAGATCCAGGAAGGTGTACTTTGTAAAAAACCGCATGAAATACTTGAAAATTGAGTTTCTTTTCCCAGATCAATAATTGCTACTAAATCATCACCTTCAAATCCCTGCCAATTGCCATCTCTAAAGTTGAGGGTGCCTAAAATACCATCAGTAAGGGAAGCGTCTCCTTGAGCAGGATAGCTTTTGCTATAACTCGTCTTTAGTCTTGGTAATTTCCCAGTAGCTTTGTTCATCTTAAATTCTCTTTCGTAATAAAATCCATTCTCAGATCCTTTTGCAAGTACTGCAATATTTAATCTTAAAGAATCAGTAGCAATGATAGGTTTTGTATAAATTATCGATTTTCTGTTTGGTTTAGTTCCATTTAACGTATAAAAAATCTCTGTTCCTTCTTGTCCCTTTTCCATTGAAATTGAAATTTCTCGTGTTTCAGTATTTGATTTTGTACTCAAAATTAGTGGATCACGTTCAAAACCATAAGTTACACCCATTATATTCAAAACTGGATATTGTTGCTGAACTCTTCGTCTGAATTCCTGAAAATCCCTTTTTGATGGATAACTCCATAGCACTTCACTCATTGCCAGCATTCTTGGAAACATTCTTCCATCCACTTTTTCCTGTGGTGCATGTTCTGACCAAAGATTACATTCGCCTCCTAAAATTTGCTTTTTTTCTTCATCTTTTAATTCTTTTGGAATTGGGTCAAACGAATAGACTTTTTCGAGATTAATATTGGTAATATCATAATCAAAATATGCATGACTGGTTGGAGAAACAATGGCATCGTGACCGGAACGGGCAGCTTCTATTGCACCGTCCATTCCTCTCCACGACTGAACTGTTGCACCTTTTGTTAATCCGCCTTCCAGAATCTCATCCCAACCAATTAGTTTTCTGCCATTTTGTTGTAAAAAAACATCCATTTGACCAATAAACCAACTTTGTAATTCATGTTCATCCTTTAAATTATTGTTTTTTATCCGGTTCTGACATTTAGGGCATTGCTCCCATCTTGATTTCGGCGCTTCATCGCCACCAATATGAATGTATTTAGATGGAAATAAAGCCATTACTTCTGATAAAACATCTTTAAGGAAAGCAATGCTTGAATCGTTTCCAGCACAATAAATATCTTTGAAAACACCCCATTGAGTTTCGACATCTATTTGTTTGCCCGTACATGACAAAAATGGATAAGAAGCAATTGCAGCTACTGAATGTCCTGGTAATTCGATTTCAGGAACTACATTTACAAATCTTGAAGCAGCGTAATTCACAACTTCGCGAATATCATCCTGAGTATAAAATCCACCATAACGGCTACCATCAGCTTCTGTTCTCCATGACCCGATTTCGGTAAGCTTTGGATATTTTTTAATTTCAATACGCCAACCCTGATCTTCTGTCAAATGCCAATGTAAAGTATTCATTTTGTAATATGACAGTAAATCTATATAACGTTTCACAAATTCCTTATCCATAAAATGTCTGCCACAATCTAGAAGCATTCCACGCCATTGGAATTTTGGAATGTCCGTTATTTCAACACAAGGTATTTTCATTCCCGGTTTTGTTATACCGGTTTTTGATTCAAATTCTGCTGGAAATAACTGACGTAACGACTGAACTCCATAAAACAATCCTCGGATATGAGATGCCGTAATATTAATACTACTTTGAGTAATATTAAGTTTATAACCTTCCTCGCCCAAATTGCTTAAATCTTTATTTATGAAAAGAAATAAACCTTTATTAATTTTAGCAGCAACATTAAAAATCTGAATACTACTTACTTTACCTTTAGAAACAAGTATTTCTTTCAGATATTCTGCAATAATTCTTACAGATGAATCATTGGTGCTATTATAAATTTTTAATTGATTTTCAAAAGCAAAGAAACCTTTTTTAATTTCAACTGAAGTGGGTTTTGGTATAATTTTCACCTGAGAATAAATACTCAAACTAAACATACAGATTAAAACAACTAGTGAGATTTTTTTCATAAAGTAAATACTTTTTTAAATTTAAAATTCAATTGAGACAAAATCATTCCTGCAAGCATTAACAAACAACCAACTATTCCTCTTATAGTCATTGTTTCATTTAAAATTATCCAACCTCCAATTACTGCAAATAAAGACTCTAAACTTAATATTATAGCGGCCAAAGAGGGGTGAGCATTTTTTTGGGCAACAACCTGTAGTGTAAAAGCTACAGCTACAGAAAGAAAGCCTCCGTAAAGAATAGGTATTCCTGCTTTTGAAATTCCATCCCAATTTATTGGTTCTGCAAATAATGCAACTATCAGACTTAAAATGCCACAAATCATAAATTGAATAACTGCTATCACAATTGCATTACCAATTGGTGCAAATCTTCCAATTATCAAAACATGAAATGCCCATATAAAAGCACTTATAAAGACATAAATATCACCTTTTGAAATTATAAAATCCTTGGTTACGCTTAAAAAATACATTCCTGCCAAAGCCAACAGTGCACCTAACCATACATTAATTTTTGTTTTCTGATAAAAAAGCAAACCAAAAACGGGTACTAATACAATATAAAAACCAGTGATAAAACCAGCATTTCCGGCAGTAGTATAAATGATTCCGATTTGTTGCATAGAAGCACCTCCAAAAAGCAATAATCCGGCAATGATTCCTCCTTTAAAAGTGGCACGAACCTGATATTTTGAAAATTCCATTGGCCGTTGATAAATTACCAATGGAATCAGTATTAAACCACCTAATAAAAATCGGCAGGCATTAAAAGTAAACGGTGCCGTAAACTCCATGCCTGCCTTTTGTGCCACAAATGCAAAACCCCAGATAATAGCTGTTAACAGCAATAATAAATCTGAACCGGTTTTGGTTAGCGGCTTCATTGATTATGTTGATTATTTAATTATGATTTCATCCGCAAAAATCCAGGCTTTTCCACCTGCTCCCAAATGCCAGTCAGGACATTTGCCAATATTGGTTGCTATTACTTTAACGTATTGAGCTTTAATCCCATTAAGTTTTTTTACTAAATCCTGTATCATTACATCTGGTTTTTGTAAAGGGACTTCGTTTTTTACAATTCCAACAGATTTAAATTGAACTCCATCTATTGAAACAAAAAACTCAACCTGTGTAGGATAAAATATCCATGCTCCCATATCCTGTAAAAATCCAATTCGAAGTTCTTTAATAGATTGAGGCTCTTTAAGTTTTACAGTAGCTTCCAGATTTACCCCTTCATAACCTTGCCAGGTACCAGTCTTAAAGTTTTCACCACCTCTTATCATATCCAATAAGGCTAAGTCACCACCCGCTGCATATTGATTTGCATAAGGATTTTTAATGGTAATACTTCTTCCTTCGGGTATTATACTTAAGGTTGAAGTCATCATTTTACTGTCAGGATAGCCTTCCATTACAGCAATTGAATTAATTGTAGTTGTTTTATTTATTAAGATTGACTGCGAATATTTAGTAGAATTTTTAGTTGGAACACTGCCATCTAAAGTATAATAAATAGTTGCCTTTTTCTCTAAACAACCTAATTCTATCGATTGCTCATTTGTAAAAGTACTTTTACCCTTTGATATAAAAGGAATTGGAATAATTAAATTGTCTGATATTGTAGTTTTAGGTTCATTATTTTCACCAATACCCCATTTATCAGATGGTTTATTTCCCATCTCAAAAACAATCTCTCCACCATTAACGATATCATTTTGTGTAAAATATGATTTTAAATGTTCTTTCCCATTAAGTTTGGCAGAATTAATATAGAATGCTTTATCAGATAAACCATTTGCTGTAATTGTAAAGGTTTTACCATTTTCAAGTTTAATGGTAACTTTTTTAAACATGGGTGTTCCAATTACATAAACATCTGTTCCAGGTGTTACAGAATAAAACCCCATTGCACTCATTACCAACCATGAAGACATTTGACCGCAATCTTCATTTCCACAAAGTCCATCGGGATTGTTATGATACATTTCATTTTGGATACGATGAACCAACTCCTGTGTTTTCCAAGGTTTTCCAGCAAAATTATATAAATAAGCAATATGATGACTAGGTTCATTTCCATGTGCATATTGCCC
>CAIZXK010000124.1 GCA_903936865.1 uncultured Bacteroidales bacterium
AGGTTGAACCTCAATCTTCTAAATCTTCAGTACCTATCCAGCTGCTGAAATGGTTATACAGAAGATATGCAGCTAAAGCACAGCCTCCCAGACTTGCCACACAATCGAAAGCCTTGCTTCAAGGCTGTGGGTGGTAATGGCTGGGAGGCTGAAATTTGTATCAGGTAGTATGCAGCCAATAAAGTGGATACTAAATCCTCTCGACCTGCCAAGTGGAAGACAAAAAATGGGAAGCTCCTATTCCAAAATAAAAAATAATACGCCGTCTCGGGGTATAAGATTAAATATATAGGTGCTTCCTTTTTGGCTTGCAATTGTTCAATCTTCTAATAATACTCGTTATCCACTTTATGGATGGAGTTCCGGGAAACTGCCAGTAGATAGAACCTAATAAAAAAGTCAGGGATTTAATTCTCTTTAGAAATATGACGTAAGTTGTTTGATATCAAAGAGGTGAAGTTAGTTGCTTTCAGTAATCTGTGTGTTTGGAAAATGTATTATGCCATTCCAACCAGCTTAACGCTAGCCTTATTCAATTAGCTGATAATAGAAATGCAGCATAAGTGTTACCAATAAAACTTTTAAGTAATTGAATAAATGACAATTAAAATAGATTATAAAAAGAAAGCCCTGTATAATAAAAATATACAGGGCTTTTTATAATGATTTCTAAAAATATACTATGGAGTTAATTTATATTCCACACATTAGCCTATTTGATAATTAGTTAAAATGCACGAACTGCACGAACTCTTTGTGTATAACTCCTGTTATAATCATGTTGATAACCAGTAGAAAATTCTATCATCATTGCATAATCACCCATAACATTGGGATTTGCATTATATTCATTTGAACTCCAATAACCACCATTTGATATTACACCAATTATTAAGCGATTAAGATATATTTTATTCAATTCATCTAAACTTGGCAAATACCAGTCACTATAGCCATTAAGCACCAAATCACCACATAACCTAGCTGCTATTCCTGCTGTAGAACAACCAGCCATAATATCAATTGTATTTTGATTACCCCAACCAATTGATGTTGAGTCTGCACCAAAAATAGAATAGCCTTTACATCCCCATTGTGCACCTGTGCTTTGATCTGTAGGAGCTACAATTAATCCATGAGTTTCGCCTGAAATATAACCTTTGTCACCTGGTTGAAAAATATATGCGATAAAACCACCTTGATAATATTGGCCAATTGTAAGATTCGTTTGTGAATAATTAATACAACGAATACTTAATCCTTTTGATTTATCAAATTCTCCTCTATTCACATTAATTACATCATAAGATAATTGTATATACAACCCACTATTAGTTGATGATGAAGTCCACCAATATCCATAATAACCTATACCAGTAATACTATTCCCCGTTACATAACCACCTGGCAAAGCACTAAACCCACTTGTATTAGTTGCACCTGTGTTTGATTGCCAATTAATAGTTCCTGTTTCTTTCAATTTACCACCTGCAATTGCATCTCCACCCAGATAAGTTGTTAATACAGTCCATTCATTATCTGTTGGTACTCGCCATCCAGAGGGACATAAATTTGTAGAATTTACAGAATACCAATTATATAACTTACCAAAATGTTCAAGATAATTAGGATAATTTAGATAAGCTCCAGTTGTTAAATTAAATGAACCACCACTAGCATTTTGAATAGTATCTCCATTATTATAATGAATTACTTTTAAGTTCTCTTTCATCCAAATTTGGTTACCAATATGAATTGTATCATAGCCATTTCCATCTATATCATAAACAGGATAAATATAAGATGAAGTAGTAAAACTAACTTCATTCCCATAAGAAGTTCCTGCATTATTAGTGGCATAAGCCTTTGCATAATAAGTTGTATTACTTGTTAATCCTGTTAGATTTGCTGTAAAACTTCCCAACCCATTACCACTGATTATTTTAATGTTTGCTATGGTCGGATTGGGTGATGTGCTGTAACATATCCCTCTTTCGGTTACTAGGGCACTTCCATCGCAGGTAATATTTCCACCAACGGTTGCTGCAGAAGTTGTAATTGCTGAAGCATTCGTAGTATTTGCACAAGCTAAAGTTACATAAGGTTCGAAAACTACTGCACCAGTTGTGAGGTTTTCATCTATTTTGACCAAATCGCTGATATCTATAACTCCATCTCCATTAAGATCATAAACAATATAGCCTAACGTACCGTCGGTAATATCGGAATCCATATCTACCAAATCTGAAATATCCACTACACCATCCTGATTTACATCTCCTACCAATATAGCATACATACCAGATGAAACTTGTTTTTGATTTTCTCCGGCTGCTTTATCAGCTGAAGTACTGAAGTCGTAATAAGTGCTGTCGCTGTCAAATGAAATGGCATACATACTCCATGTTTCCAAATGGTTGCGACTTTTTATCCTGAGATAATGATAGCCATTAATCCAGCAAGGTACATCAAATATCAGTATCCCATTGGTTTGCAATGCCAACTCAAAAGTGTCAGTAATGGTATAAGGGAAATACGGATTTGCAAGCATCAGTGTAATATGATCGGTAATGTTGCTACCATATTGATATGTAGAATCGTTCATAGCAGCTACCATCATTTGTTCCGATTGATTATAGAAACCTTCCAGATAAAGTTTGATGTGGGAATACTTGGGTGGATTGTCAACCATTATAGCAATGGTATTGGATTTTGCAGACTGGCTGGATAAACATCCGTTTAACGACGAAGTTAATAGACAATATATACTATCGTTATTATATGCATAATACGTATAAAATAAATCATTTTCATTAGCTATTAACTGATTGTTTTTAAACCATTGAATTAACGGAATTGAACCTTCATTTTGAAGAGTTGCTGTTAACGTAACGGATGTACCTCTGCAGAAATGATTTGTATTTTCGGATATTGAAGCTGATACCATTATGACTGGAGTTACATTTATTGTTACACTAACACAAGTAGAAACAGCATTAGTCATTTCCCAGCGGGCATAATAGGTTGTTGTTGTATCTGGCGAAGGTATTGTCGTATTTATACCTGAAGCAAAAGAAACACCACCGCAACTATCTTTGTACCATTTTAATGTGTTACCTGAACCTCCTGTTGCAGTTAAAATAATTGAATCTGTATCATTAGCACATAAATTATTTCTATCAGCAGTAATTGAGGTTGGTGGAGTTAAACCAATAAACGTTGGATTAATTAAATGATGAGTGGTATGTGATGTGGCATTAGCTGTTAATAAAGTATTTACATTATTGATGTAAGCATTGATTTTAGACTGATAGGGTGTTGATGTAAAACTCCATATAAGATCGGCAGCACTGGCAGCAAAAGGCTGGGAGTTTGTTATTTTTACCCTGCATATCTTAACACCGGGGCTGTTTATAGGAATGATTGTACTAGAACCAACGACAGGTGCTGCTTTAGGTAGTATTTTAATTGCATTTTGTGAAGCTGTATATGAAATGCTAGTTGGCTGCTGGCTTACGTTCAGTTGCGAAGAGCCTGAAACTATACTTACACTTATACTACCACCATTGGTAATTGCAGGATTAAGCGTAATACCATAAGCACCACTTGCATAAACCAAAGGTACACAATCATTGGCATTTAATACATAAATATCAAATTCATACGTAGTTGGCGAAGTCTGTTCATCGTTACGAAGTTCGCAATTATAGTTATATTGGTTATTTATTGTAACATTTGTACTGTCTGTTACGCTACAACTGCCGTTGCTTACCGTACATTTATACCAGCCACTCTGATTAACAGTAATGCTTTGTGTTGTTGCAGCCGTTGACCAAAGATAAGTATAACCTGAATTTGCAGTTAAGGCAGCTATTGAACAGGCTTGAATAGCTGGAGGTAAACCACTGATGGGTAACGGTGATACATTTATAAAAAGACTGGAAATATTACTTTCACCACATGAATTTATACCTTTGACTGTTATATTACCTGATATTGCCAAAGCACTATAATTTACTGTAATTGAATTTGTTGTACTTGAACCCGTTGCACCTGAAGGTAATGTCCAGAGATAAGAGGTTGCATTTGTTATTGCAGGAACTGAATAAATTAAATTGTTTTGATTTGGGCAAATAGTTGTTGAACCTGTGATTAAATCAGCTATTCCGATTAATGGATTTACAGTAATTGTTAAAGAAGAAGCTATTCCAACACCACAATCATTGCTACCTTTTACTGTTATATTTCCTGATAAAGAAGATGTGCTATAGCTAAAGGAAATGTTGTTTGAAACAGTTGTATCAATATCACCATTTGGTAAGGACCAAATATATGAAGTAGCGTTGGTATTAGCAGGAACTGTATAAGTAACATTGCTCTGACCCTGACAAACTGTTGTTATACCTGAAATTGCAGCTGCATTTGTAGGTAGAGGATTAACTGTTATTGCCAGGATAGAAGAAACCCCAACACCACAGGAATTTACTCCTCTTACAGTAATATTACCAGATAGTGCATTGCTGCCAAAATTAACAACTATGCTGTTGCTGTCACCTGTGCCAGTTGCACCTGATGGTAATGACCATTGGTAGGAAGTTGCGTTGGGGATAGGTGAAGTAGTGTAAGTTACATTGGATTGGCTGGGGCAAACAGAAGTTGAGCCAGTTAAAGAAACAGGATGATCTGGGATAGACTTAACAGTTACAAATAAAACTGCAGAATCTCCTACCCCACAGGCATTAACACCTCTTACTATTATATAACCTGATTGAGCATTATTGCTAAAGTTTACATTTATACTATTGCTAGTGCTAGATCCGGTAATACCTGATGGTAATGTCCATTGGTAAGATGTTGCATTTGGAATAGAAAGTGCAGTATATGTTAAGCTACCTTGATTAATACATAGTGTATCTAAACCAATAATGGAATCTGATGAATATGGAACATTGCAAATTGTAAAACTATTTGATGAAGACCAATTAGAACCCTTAAAACCACCATCAACAGATTGAACGCTCCAATAATATGTCCCATTGGGTAAATCTTTTATTTCATATACAGTATCTCTAATTATACCAGCGTAAGGAATTCTGTGATAGCCATTATTATTATTTGAAAACGCACTTTTAACTTGTGAACCACCATTTGTTGTTCCAATTTTTAAATCATAAGTAATTATATTTTGAGGACTTTCAATATCAGAAGGCCTATTCCATTTTAATTGAGAAGTATTATGATTTACAACACTTGATGAATTAATGGGTGTATTTGGAGTTGAATTGATAGTTTTTGGAGTTGAAATAATAGAATTATTTTTTAAAATATTAATTTTATATTGGGTATTCGAACCATCTGGATTTGGGAAATAAATACCAGATGACAAAATATCTATGTCGCCATCATTATCATAATCACCCCATATATTAGTACCAGAAAATCCACTTGAATAGAAATTGATTACTTCTGAAAAATTAGAATTTTCATTTTTAATAAGTTTTGTCTTTGTAAGTATAGTGGAAATAGTATCATTATTAATAACAAAATCTATATAACCATCGTAATTATAATCGCCCCAAGATATAATACCATCATCTCTGATAAAATTAAAAGTATTAGTAAACAAAAGAGGAATATTAATATTGTTTTGTTCTTCAAAATTACTATTATGATTATTAAGATACAGTTTTGAATAGTTTGTGCCAAAAATTAAAACATCAATAAACCCATCTTTGTTATAATCTATTAAACTATAGTTCATGTTATTATAGTATGGGAAAACAATATCTGTAACTTCAGAAAAAGAAAAATTACCGTTATTCTTATAAATCTTAATAGGTAATGAACCGAAGTAATGTGATATAATTATATCTTCCTTGCCATCATTATTATAATCAAAACTTTTTGCATTTCCACCAATAGTATTTGAAACCGATGACATTAATGTAAAAGTGTTGTTCCCATTATTTTTAAAAATTTTTGTACCATAAATTGGGGAAGAACCAGTTGAATTATAACCACTTATTAATAAATCTAAAAAATTATCATTATTAAAATCACACCATTGAATTGATCCTATATAACCTGTTAGTCCCAAATTAATTTGCGTAAAATTATAATTACCATTATTTGTATAAATTGAAGTAGAATAAGACATACCACTTACAAAAAATGTCATTGCAAAATCCAGATCCCCATCATTGTCATAATCACCCCAAGCAGAAGAAGCCTGGTCAGAAGAAGTACTAATATTAATATTCTGTTCAGTAAAATTATTATTTCCATTATTAATATATAAAACAACATTATATTGCTTCAAAAAGTAATAATCCAAATCACCATCATTATCATAATCTAACCATTTAGCTGTTTCAACAATATTTGGAACTGTGTTTGATTGAATTGAAAATAATGGGAAAACTGAAATTGCTAAACTGGAAGAATCACCAACTCTACAAGTATTTACTCCTCTAACTTTTATATTACCAGAAACTGCATTACTGCCAAAATTAACAACAATACTGTTGCTATCACTTGTACCTGTTGCACCTGAAGGTAAAGTCCATTGATAGGATGTTGCGTTGGGGATGAGAGGGGTTGTATAAGTAATAGAATTCTGATTCTGACAAACATTAGATAAACCAATGATAGATGATGCTGCTGAGGGTGGAATACATCCTAGATATAATGCTGTAATTTCTTGTTGAGTTAATGCACGATTCCAAATTCCAATATCATCAAGTAAACCAACCCATTGATTACCTGTATGATTATAGTGTCCGAAAAAATTAATTTGACCAGTTGTACTATATGTTATTGTTGTTGAATTGACTAAAACACCATCTATATAAATCTTAAGATTACTGTTGCCATCATAAGTTACACCTACATGATGCCATTGATTATCATTAACACTAGTCCCATTATTTGGATAAAAATCATTACCGCCTGTTGTGAAATTTCCTCCCATCAAACCTATCTTACCTGGTTGAATTGTGGTGCCAGGACCAAAACCCATAACTAAATTAAATTCACCAGCATTTACACTTGTACCACCAGTACCTATAATACATTTTGCAGAAGTTGATGTTGTTTTAACCCAAACAAAAATAGAACGGGCAGAATTCCCAGTACCTGCAATATTTGGCACCGCAATACTATTAGAAGTTCCATTAAAAGAATATGCCCTGTTTAAAATACCAAATCTGTCTAATGTAAGAGTAGCACCACTTACAGAACCATTGAACCCATTTCCGCTTTCATCGTTTGCATTTCCAGTAAAAGACCAATATCCTACCAAACCATTTGAAGGTATGTAAGGAGGTATTGTTTGTGCATAAGAATAATAAAATGATGAAATCAGTAAACTTAGCAAAACTGCAATTTTTAAAATGTAAGATTTTTTCATAATGTTTGATTTTAGCCTTATGGATTCTTTAAGGCGGTTGTTTAATTGTGTTTATTTAAATGTGAATAGAAAAAATATATTGGTAGATAAGGACATAAACCAGCAAGCACATTGATAAAATATGTAGGAATTATAGTTGGCGTACGTTCTTTTTTCATTGTATTTATTTTGTTATGACAAAAGTAAACATTAAAATGAGCGGAATACAGAATTTAACAAAATAAATTTAAAAAATGGTAATAATACTAATAATGTGATGAATAGCTTATAGGATATTTTGAAAATACTTTGGGGGAACTCTGGGACTTTGTGGACCGGAAGGATGTGGGAGGTTGATGGATATCTAAATAAAAAAAAGATGCCGGTTATATGGCATCTTTTTAAGTTTATAATTATTTTAGATCGTATATCATAAGAACATATTAGATGATCTTATTAATTTATTAATATCTGTAAATGAACTATTTATTATTTAGATAACTGCTTTTCTAATCTGCAAAATTCATTAACAAATTGAATTTTTACTGAAATTGAAACTGGATCTGTATAGGTCAAAATCAATAATACAAAACCATTACGTGAAATTTCGTAAAATGGTTTGTGTACAAATTTATTGTTTGACTTCTCAATACAATAATCAGATAAACAGAAATTCTCATCACATAAACCATTTTTGGGGAAGTGAAGTTTCTTAATATCTTTTAATATAATTTTGTGATTCTTGTTCAACAATGCTGCAACTTCTAAACTGTTTTTGGGGAAATTTATACCCCAGTAATTTTCAATTTTTTTCATTTTTTATGTATTATGTTGTTGTATATCAGAACGGTAAATCGTCGAACGATTCGTCTTTATCATATATTGGAATTACTTCTGTTGGCTCTTGAATTGTAACTGGAACTGGATTTGGTTTAGGGGTTATTACACCTGGAGTAGAACTGAACTTTGGTTGCTGTTGATATTTTACCATCCAAGCGCGAGCTTCAAGGAAGTATTTTCCCTTGATCTCCTTGCTCTCCTTGCTCTCAAGATCAAAAAAAATATTTACTTTATCGTTAACTTTAAATGTAAATTTATTGATCCTATCACCCCAAATTGAGAAATGTATTTCTTTTGGATACATTGAATCTGTTATAATAAGAAATACAAGTTTTCTCCATTTTCCATTTATTCCTTCACCAGTGATTATTGGATTAATCTTAATAATTTTTCCTGATATTTCCATTTTTATTTATTTTATTAAACTTTATTTTAATTTCTATTACTCTTTATGCTATTACTCTTTATGCTTTTGCTCTATTGGGTGTATTTTTCTTTTGTTTTAGTTTCCCTTATAACCCTTTTTTAATTGGTATCTGTTTTTGGAATAGAAATGATATTTGATTTTGAATAATTTCCTTAATGTTATAGATGAAGTTAATTTATCTGATTCCTGCTGAAACACTTTTCCTTTAATTAATATCAACGAAAATGGATTAATAGCTGAATATTTCCTATAGTTATTCAATTGAGCTTTATCAATTTCAATTCTTATAAAACAATGTTTAGAAGTGATAAAACCAGATTTGCACGCATGAATTCTTAGTTTTTGTGCAGAAGCTTTGGAGATATTCAGGCATTTGGCCAAATAAGTATGCTCTAATGTAAAAAAGGGGATTGTACTTCTATAGTTGGTCCTTTTTTTCCCAATAATACAATTACCCCTTTTTAATTCCTTTTTTCTTTCTGCTTTTTTCTTTAAGCTGCCGTAATATGTTATTATAGATGCAATTATAAAACCTTTGAAATCTGATGGTAACACTTCTTCAAATACAACCCCTTTATTAGTTGTAAAAGGTATGAATTTAAATAACTTGATGAATGCCTGAACTATAACTCCATTATCACTTATTTTATATATTAATTTCGATTTGATCAGAAAGTTCATGTGATTATAAAAGCTAGATTTACTTATGTTTACCAATTCGCAATATTTGATTACGAGATTATTATCTATGATACAAAAGCCTTTTGGGGAATTTGTTTTTAGGTACAAATACAACTGAAGTTTGCTGTATGCCATATTTTTTACTACCCAGATGCAAATATCGATTGGAATTACAAAGTAACCAGGTTTCATCTTTATTTTGTTTTGAATGGTTTGTTATATGCTTTTTCAAGTATATTATTGATATCCTGCAGCTTATACAACTGCTTGCCGTTAACGCATGACGCACCTAATTTACCTGTGACGCGCATATTATAAATCTGACGACGGCTAACGTTCAGTAGTACAGCTACTTCGGGTTCTGTTAGCCAAATTTTAGGAATTGAAGAAGTTGGCTGTAACTTTTCCATCTTCTCAATTATTAGCTTTTGGAATTTTTCTTGATCATCCTTTTGCTTTTGAAACATTTTTTCAAAAGCTTTCAACTTTTCACTAATTAATATTTCACTCATTTTTATTATTTTTTAATAAATAAATTTTTACAAAAATTGATAATTGAATTACCAAATTTGATACGGCGAAATTATATATAGAATTGAAATGGAGAAAGTTGTACATGGTTGTACAACCATAGGATAAAATACTGTGAAATAATTATTTAAGCTCTAGAATTATTTTGATCTTCGTAAGCAATATCTCGCATCTTCGTGAAATAGCTATGTAATGATTCAATTGCGTTTGGGTCTTTAGTGTAAAATTTATTATAAAAACCGACTTTATCTAAAATATTGTTTTTTTGCATTTTTGTTTCAAAAGTATTTACTATTGATTCACATAAAGCCATTATATTATCATCGTTAATAATTTTCACTTCAGTTAAAAGCCTGAAAAGATAAGCCAATTCATACACATTTAAATTGGTTTTAATTTTCTTGAAATTAATTTGTTGGGGTAATAATTTGAATTCTTCTTCTTCAATAATTTTCAGCACTTTATTAATAGCATCTTCTTTAATGTATTCAGAAAAATCATGTTGCATTTTATCAATATCTTGCTGCTCTTCTAATGATGGTTTTACATTGTTATTAAGAGAAAAAACTGTTTTAAATTCATCAATGTCAAATTCATCGGTAGGATCATTTTTGACTTTTGTTTCAACCAAAGGGAAATCGGGGTAGGTAAAGCTGTATTTTTTTTCCCAAATCTGGATTATAGGTAAAAATGATTCACGTTTTTTTTTAATAATAATTAATTCTTCCTTTAATGCATTTAAATATTCATTAAAATCGATATTTTTCTGCATCTTATTCCAATTCATTTCTGATTTTATTTTATCGATTAAATCTTGATAATGTTTGTAATTATCGGTAAATGAATAATATAAATAATTTTGAGGATTTTTATTAAAAGTATCCTTAAATAGATTAAAAGATTTGAAGTTATCGATTTCAACCATAGCTCATATTTTCAGTAAAATTAGGGAAAATAATAATATGGTAAGGGAAAGAATATTATAGAAGGATGAATTATGTTTATTTGCTAAGTGCCATGCCAATTATAATACCTATAGCTACTGCGATTACTACTGCGATTATAAAATTATTGCTTGATTTTGAATTGGTTTCGGCTTTTGTATCTGGCATAATTGAGTATTTTTATTCAAATTTAACAGTGCGATTTTTATAGGACCTTAAAACCGC
>CAIZXK010000125.1 GCA_903936865.1 uncultured Bacteroidales bacterium
ACATTTGCAGTTAATGTAGTACAAAGATTAAAATTTGAAAATTAAATGTACTATTATTAAAATAAAATAACATGAAAAATTATTATCGAAATTTATTAATTGAAAATAATGCAACTCTTCAAGAAATTAAGAAAGCATATAGAAAACTTGCTTTAGAATTCCATCCAGATAAAAATAAGTCTATAAATGCTACAGAAAAGTTTATTGAAATAACTGAAGCATACGAGATATTGAAAGATCCTATTAAAAGACAAGTTTATGATAAAAAATTAAATCAAAATAAATCTAATATAATTATAGAAAATGATACTTCATTTAATGAAGAATGGGTAAGAAGTGCACAAGAGAGTGCTAAAAGAGATGCAAAAATGAATTATAATGATTTCAAAGAAAAATTAGCAATTCATGCTGCAAATGTATCAAAACTTGGCTGCATCTTATTCTTTATTATTTGTTGTTTATGCACAGTTATTGCATCATTTTCAATACCTCAAGATAGGAATGGTAATTCTACAGCTATTTGGGGAGTTTTAGGTGTAATATTACTATTTATTGCAATAGGTTATTTTATCTCAACTTTTAAATCTTATAAAGACGAATTAAAAAAGTAATAACAAACAAATTAAAATTATGAATTATTTTTATCTCGATGGATTAGAAAAAATAGGACCTCTTACAATTGAGGAATTAAGGAAAGTTTCTTTGACCGATGATACTTTAATTTGGTTTGATAGTATTAATAATTGGACAAAATTATCTGATTTATTAGAATTAAAAAGAGAAATATATGGAGACGAAGAGGAACGAGAAAAAACACCACCACCTATTCCACAAGAGATAATAGAGAAACAAAAACTAACCATAAAAGAACAAGAAATAAATGACAAGAGAAAAACTAAATTTTTAATTGTACAAGTAGGTGTTTCTCTTTTATTTTTTTTAATAACTATTTTCATTATCAATATTATCATCTCAAATAAAGAAAAAGCAAGTAAAAAAGAATTAACAGATAAAGTTGAATTTGTTTTTCAAGGTAAAACTACAGTGTGTGATGGCCAGAGATATACGCTTATAGGTAATTTAAAAAAAGTTAAAAAATCAATTTTCAATGAAGGAATTGAAGAATTTGAGTTAATAAATGGGGGGTTTACTATTTGCGAAATATCAAAAGAAGATGATGGATATGTAATTTCTGACACTTATGCAAAAAATTTGATCTATAAAGTTAGTGAATATGAATATAAATTTGGATATTATTTGCCAACCTATCGTCCAACAGTGGAAAGATGCTATGCTGATGTTTTTGATCATTTAACTATCAACAACAAGAAAGTTAATTTTGTGGCAAATACATATAATCTAATTCAAAATTTCACTCAGTTAAAAAGTGATTTATTTTTTATTATTAATGCAGTAAAGCCAACATCTCCAAAAACTTATGAATGGTGGCAAAAAGATGCTGGCAGTGTATTTACTAGTCAGTATTCTCTACAATTAAGTAAAATTTTTAGATATTATGAAATAACTAAGAATTCTACTGAAATAAAAAAGCTATTATATCATTATATATTAATTGGATTCTTAATAGCTAGTG
>CAIZXK010000126.1 GCA_903936865.1 uncultured Bacteroidales bacterium
ATTGTTGAAAATTATCTTTACCGGGTTGATAAAGAATTATATGAAGCTGCTAATATTGGAGATGAAGTATATTTTCATTATGCTCCGATTAGTAAGTATCTGATTAAAATTACATTAAAAAGAGATTTGTATAATTAGAGCTAAAATAATATACTTATTCTTTTTAGGAGAAAATAAACTTTCTTTTTTAAATTTAAAAACCAAAATACTAAATAATTTAACAACTTTTGCGGCGAATAATGTGTATATTTGCCGCAAAATATGCGGCGAATGAAAACATATATACATCAGCAAACCAATTGGCCAGATTTTAGCTGGGATTCTTCAGCTATATTACAAAAATTAGGAGAAACCCGAAATTTGCAAGGGAAAATTCTTGGGAAAATGGAATCGTTGGGCTTTGAATATAAAAAAGAAGCAGAGCTTGAGACATTAACGCTGGATATCATAAAAACATCGGAGATTGAGGGAGAATATCTGAATTCAGATCAGGTGCGTTCATCCATAGCACGCCGTTTGGGAATAGAAATTACTGGTAGTGTTGAATCTGAAAGAGATGTAGATGGTATAGTTGATATGATGTTAGATGCAACTCAAAATTATTCGAAACCCTTAAATGCAGAAAGACTTTTTGATTGGCATGCAGCCATGTTTCCGTCCGGTAGAAGTGGAATGTATAAAATTGTAGTTGCCAATTGGAGAAACGATTTTGGTGGTCCTATGCAAGTAATATCCGGAGCATTGGGAAAAGAAAAAATTCATTTTCAAGCTCCTGATTCAACAATTGTTCCTTTAGAAATGGGAAAATTTATTGATTGGTTTAATTATGAAAATCAGTTAGATTTGGTTTTGAAAGCAGCAATAGCACATCTATGGTTTGTAACTATACATCCATTTGACGATGGAAATGGCAGAATAACAAGAGCTTTAACCGACTTGTTATTGGCAAGATCAGATAAAAGTCCGCAACGATTCTATAGTATGTCTGCACAAATAAGAAAACAACACAAATCCTATTATGAAATTCTTGAAAAAACGCAAAAAGCTAATCTGGATATTACAAAATGGATTTTATGGTTTCTTGATTGCTTAATTAATGCTTTACATTCAACTGAATTAATTTCAGCGACCGTACTAAAGAAAGCAGATTTCTGGAAAACACATTCCCAAACAATTTTTAATGAACGTCAACGATTAATGTTAAATAAATTATTTGAAGGGTTTGATGGAAAATTAACTTCTTCTAAATGGGCAAAAATCACAAAATGTTCAAATGATACTTCTTTGCGAGATATACAGGATTTAATAAACCGTAATATTTTGAAAAAGGAAAACTCGGGAGGAAGAAGTACCAATTATGAATTAATTTAAATAAATAAAAGTCGGTAGCAAAACTATCTTTGCCTTCTCGTTTAATTGAATACTAATTGCTATTCTGCAAATTGTTAATAAAAAATAGGGGTTATTTAAATTTATATTATTTAATTATGTAGTTTTGTCTTTAATACAATATTATATAAAGCCTACAAATTTATGGAAATTAATAGAATCTTTGATTTGTTACCCCATTATAAAGAAAATTACAGTTGGAAAAAAGATGCCATTGCTGGTAAAATAAATGGGAAATGGCTTCAATATAGTATAGATGATTACATTGAAAATGTTAATAATATAAGTTATGGTTTATTGTCTCTCAATATAGTCTCAGGCGATAAAATAGCAATTATCAGTAGCAATCGACCTGAATGGAATATTATTGATATGGGTGTTTTACAGATTGGAGCTATTCCGGTTCCTATCTATCCAACAATAAGTGAGTCTGATTATAATCATATTTTAAATCATGCAGAAGTAAAAATAGTATTTGTAGAAGGAGAAGAATTGCTTAGGAAAATAGAGCATATTCTTCCCGAAATTCCTACTATTAAGGAAATTTTTACTTTTAAAGATCGTAATCGTTTTAGTCATTTACAGCAATTGATTGATAAAGGTAAGGATAATCATAATCCTGCACTGCTTAATGAATTGAAAATGAAAATCAAAACTAATGATATTGCAACCATTATCTATACATCCGGAACTACTGGCAATCCAAAAGGTGTTATGTTATCGCATGCAAATTTAATAAGTAATTTTTTAGCTGCTTCTGTAATTCCCCCTTTTGGTTCAGAAGGCAAAGCATTGAGTTATCTTCCATTATGTCATGTATATGAACGTATTCTAAATTATATGTATCAGTATTTAGGAATCTCTGTATATTATGCTGAGAATTTTGGAGCAATTTCAGATAATATTAAAGACGTTAAACCAGATATTTTATCAACAGTTCCAAGGTTACTTGAAAAGGTTTATGACAAAATAATTAATACCGGACGCAAGCAAAAGTGGTTGAAACGTCAGATTTTTTTCTGGGCTGTAAAAGTTGGAATGAAATATGAATTAAATAATGAAAATGGATGGATTTATAGTCTTAAGCTTGCTTTGGCAAATAAACTTGTCTTTGTAAAATGGCGTGAAGCACTTGGTGGAAAATTCAAGGTAATTGTATCTGGTGGAGCAGCTTTGCAGCCTCGTTTAGCTAGAATATTCACAGCTGCCGGGATGCCGGTATTGGAAGGTTATGGCTTAACAGAGACTTCCCCTGTAATTGCAGTGAATACATTTTTTGAAAATGGCAGAAAATTCGGAACGGTTGGTCAGCCTTTGAAAGGTGTTTCTGTGAAAATTGCAGAAGATGGTGAAGTGCTTTGTAAAGGGCCAAATGTAATGCTTGGTTATTATAAAGAACCCGAATTAACCAGAGAAGTTATTGATTCAGAAGGTTGGTTTCATACCGGCGACACAGGAATTATAGAACCAAAAGGTCAATTACGTTTGATTGGAAGAAAAAAAGCAATTTTTAAAACATCCAATGGAAAATATGTGAATCCAGAACAAATTGAAGGTAAATTCAAAGAGTCTCCTTTTATTGATAATATGATAGTGATTGGTGAAAATCAGAAATTTGCATCTGCTTTAATCGTTCCTGATTTTAGTCATTTAAAATCGTGGTGTGAAATAAAAGGTCATCAATATACAACCAATGAGGAAATGGTGAAAAATCCTGTAATTCGTAAAAGAATCCAAAAGGAAATAGATCATTTCAATAAGTTTTTTGGCGATACAGAACAACTTAAAAAGTTTGATATTATTGATTTTGAATGGACGGTTCAAACGGGAGAATTAACTCCTACCTTAAAATTAAAACGTAATGTTATTTATGAAATGTATAAAGTTAGAATTGAGGAAATTTACAAGTAATATATAGGTTTTATTCAAGTTATATTTATTGTTTGTTTAGTTCTTAACTTTAATATTTATTTCAAAATAATGCTTAGGTTTATTATTTATTTTCAACCATCCTGAGGAAATTTCTTCGTTTATATATACTGCACATAAAGTGTTTGAAATATGGTAAATGTTCTTCCTTTTTTCTGGAGGACAAGCATTTAGTATTCCAGCCATTACACTCCAGCGAACAGTTTCCGGTTCTAATGCATAATCGTGCCAGACAATGATTTTGTTTTCATTTTTTATTAAATTAAAAGCTGTTTCGGTGTCTTTTTTCACACTGTGATAATGATGATCGCCATCAACAAATACCATGTCGAACCGCTTGAGATAGTTCGTAAAATCAAATGTATGTGAGTTGCCGAATATATGATTTATATTCGATATGTTTTTTGAAAAGAAACGATGCATATTTACATAATCTTCATGCATTCCCATTTTAAGTATATCCGAATCAGCTAAATTAAGTGTAGTACAGTTTTTAACTACAGTTGATACATTCGCAATACTTTCGCCACGCCATGTTCCTATTTCAAAGTAATTTTCGACATTATATCTTTTAGCTAAAGCTTTAAGTAATGCAATATCAATTGGTAATGTTGCTCCATCTAAATAAGCATACGGATTTACCGTCTCATTAAAATCCGGAAATAATTCAGAAATCTCAATCAGTGGTAATCCATAAGGTAAATTATAGGTATTTTCAATGTATTGTTTCCAAACACTTTCTTCTTCAATAATGTTATTAAGCAAATAAGGTTTCTGAACAATCAATCCCAGTGCTTTTAATGCTTTTGTTATTTTATTCATGGTAGTTCTTTTTATTGTTTACAACAGTTTTAATACTTGAAAAATATTGTTTTATATCTTGAAAAGTAGGAATCATAAGCATAAAGCTAATTTTGCTTTCTTTCTGAAAAAAGAAAAGTACAGTTGCAGAAATTGTTATATATGAAATGCTTGTAACAACACCTGCTCCATAAAAACCCCAAATCGGGATGGTATAAAAACTTAATAATAGCGTAATAATCAGTCCTATTGCTGAAGCTGTTGTATTTATATAATATTTTCCTGTACCTGAAAAATAATGTCCAATCAGCAAAGCAAAATTATAAAAAATGACACCAGGAGCCAGACAATTCATAATTAAATTGACGTTTGCAAAATCTTTTCCAAATATAAATATATAAAAACCTGATGGTAACAAAAGCATGGGGATTAATATTACAATGGTAAGCAATAAACTTATTTTAACCATATTAACAGTTAATTCCTGAGCATATTTACGGTCTGAAGTATTGGATATTTTTGAATACTGAACCATTGCCATACTTCCACTTACCATCCAGATTGCTTCGGTTAGAGAAACTCCATTTGAATAAATACCCAAGGCTTCTGCACCCTGATATTTATCAAGCAAATAATAACTTAATCGCATGTTAAGCAAGGAAGTAATATGCGATAGTTGGTTATAGAATCCCAAACTAAACATCGCTTTTGCAGTTTGTTTCCAGTTATTTATTTTAATTTTATTAGTTTTGTCTTTAGCATGTTTAAGATAAAATATACTTAACAGAAAGCTAAAAATATAAGCAATGTATAGTGAGTTAATATAGATGTTTATAGATTTTATCCTGAAAATAAATAGAAAAATCAGTAGTGTAATCAACGTAAATATGGGCTGAATAAATGAAACTATATTTGAAAAATTTATTTTTTCTTTTCCTAGCAATATATTAGAGTTGTTCGATGCAAAAGAATTAATTACAGAAAGTAAGCAAATTGAAAATATAAAGTCTTGGTTTACAATGTTTAGATTTGATAGAATAAAATAAAAAACAATTCCTGTAAAAATACTCCAAAAGTAAGATAGAATTATCAATATGTTGGTTTTGTATCGGGAACTTAAATAAACCAAAACAGCACCACCCGCAATATTTTCGAAAATCAAAACAAAAGAAATGGTGGTTAATATTATGCTCTGTATTCCTTTTCCAGCTGCACCCAAATATTGCGAAACAACTATTGCAATCAGCAAATTGAAAATTGCCGAAAACAATTTGATGGAAAAAGTATTAAAAATTTTACTAATCATTATTTGTTGATTTTGACATAAATGGTATTATGTTTACCAAAATAAGGCAACTAGTTATACGATTATAAATATTCCGCTTCGTATAATTTTCATTAAAATCAAATGGTCTCATTTTATTTTTGAATTTCAAAATTATATCATTCATTATTTTGTAATTTGTAATTTTGATGCTTCTAAATATATTTTATGTAAAGTTTTACCTACATTTTCATAAGAAAACTTTTCTCCAAACGTACCAATTTCAGCTTTATTATATGAATCATACTTATTTATCATTTCTTTCATGCTATTACAAAGTGCAATTTCATTACCAATATTGATAATTATTCCCTGTTTTGTAGTAAGTTCATTTGCCAATCCACCCGCACGTGTTGCTATTACAGGAATACCACAAGCTAATGCCTCGGCTATTACTACAGAAAAGGATTCGTAATTGCTGAACATTATCAAACAATCTGAGGTTTGAAGTATTTGAGCAATTTCATCTGTTGTTTTGCTGGATTCAAATTTCACAATATTATCTTGGATAGTTAATTCTTTAGCTAATTTTTTATAACTTCCAATATTTCCATCACTTATAATTTTTAATTCAAAATCAGTGCGATTCAATGAAAGTTGATGGACAGCATTTAGAATTCCTATCACATTTTTTTGATAATTATCTAAAGATGAGATGTGTACAAACCTGAATTTCTCAGATTTATTTTCCATAGGCTTATAGTAAAATATATTTGTATCAATTACATTGGGTACCACATGATATTTTCCAATGATTTCATGTTTTATCATAGCTTCCATTAAATCAGTGGAAACTGGCATTATTGCCGCTGCTTTTTGAGCAGCCATTATCGAAATTGTTTTATTTATATATGTTATTGGATTTGGATCATTGGACATATATCCAGTCCAATGTTCGGTAAAAACATAAGGAACTTTATAATTTCTATTTAATAATAAGGCAATCATTCCTGTTGGAAATAAGATATTAGCATGAATTACATCGGGTTTTCCATGTTTTCCGATCAAATATTTATATCCTTTCCGATATGCCCTGTGATAGAAAAAAAATCTTGCCAGGCTATTAATAAATGAAAATCCAACTTTTTTGTTGCTGATATAAATCCGTAAAACGGGAATGCTGTTTTCTATTGAATATTCAGTAAGAAAACGTTGGTTGATAAGAGTATCATCAAAAACAACATGCAAAACATAAGCATTACAATAAATATTTGCTGCCTGAACATGTTTTACAACAAAATTTCCCAACGTAGGATTGATTTTGTTTGGATACCATGCTGAAATAAATAAAATGTTCAACTTCTGTTGTTCCACTCTTTTTAATATTAAACAGCAAACCTAATGATTTTTTTTCAATTTTGGAAATCTTTAAAGCATTTTAATTAACAGTATTGGATGATCGAAGTTTGAAACGTTCTGTTAATCAGTTCTGTATTTTATAGGAACGATAAATGGCAACTTAATTCATTATCTATAATCCTAACAAATTATGTAAACTAAGCAATTGAAATAGACTTATATATCTCCACTTTTATTCTATCAGCCACGAATTACACGGATATAATAATAAAAAATAGATGAAGATAGAATGTTGCAAAATACTAATAATAAAACACTTGCGGTTTTTAGGTCTGCAATTAACTATCTGATGAAGCATATTGAAAATAGTTGATTTTGTAAATTTTGTATAACAGCAATATTGATTGTTTCTTTTATTATTGTGACAACCTCATAAAATGAAAATGTAAAATTGAATGTATTTGAAAATGCATATCTTTGTGGAAAAGATTGAAAAAGTTTTTTTATTAAATATTGTAAAATCAAATGTTTGACTATTAAATGTTTAATAAAAAATACTGATTACAAAATTCGGATACTTAAAAATTATGGAAGATATTTTCTGTATAATAAAACAGAATTGTAATTTAATAAAATATTGATTTTCAATTTTTTTACTTACAGATTATTCAGCATTATTAAAATTTAATAATAGTTACAAATTAAAAAACGAAAAAAATGCGTTTTTGAGGCTAAAAAAAGTGCTTTTTAGGCTAATTTTTATTGATTTTTGAGGGG
>CAIZXK010000127.1 GCA_903936865.1 uncultured Bacteroidales bacterium
AGTTCGACTTCGCTCAGTATTAGTGACACAGATTGAACGGATTAAAACTGATTTTTATATTAGCCCGCGAATGACGCTAATTCTCGCTAATCATACTTTTTTGTCATCGAATGAAACGTTTTATTTCTTTGCCCGCGAATGAAACTATTTTTTTTTTTTTAATTCGCGTTAATCTGCGTAATTAGCGGATAAGATTTTTATTTAATGGGTGTTTAGCTTTTCTTGTTCTTCCCGGATAATTCTTTTTAGTTCCTCTTCATTGGGCAGATTGATCATATATTTTGATACAAACAATTGATGCGAAAGTCCAGAAGTAGCATATTTTACAAGATTTTCGTTATGTGATGCACACAAAATAATACCAATGGGTGGCTGATCACCTGATGTCATTTCATTTTCACGGAAATAATTAAGATAAACATTCATTTGACCTGAATCCGCATGTGAAAATTCACCTATTTTTAAATCAATTAATACATGTGCTTTTAAAATCCGATGATAAAATACCAAATCAATTTTATAATGTGTATTGTCGAAAGTAATTCTTTTTTGGCGAGCTTCAAAACAAAATCCTCTTCCCAATTCGAGCAGGAATTTTTGCAAATGATTAATAATGGCCTGTTCTAAATCATTTTCGCTATAATCAGATTTCTCTTCAATGTCGAGAAATTCAAGTATCAACGGATTTTTGAAAATATTTTCAGCCTTTTCTTCTACTGTATGGGTAAACGTTCCGTCTTCAATTTTTAAGTTTCCTTTTAGTCCGGTTCTTTCAAAAAGCAAACTATTCATTGCTCTTTGAAGTTCCCTTATAGTCCAGTTGTTCTTAATAGATTCTACTTCATAAAAAGCTCTGCCAACAAGATTATCCGTTTTTAAGAACTCAATAAAATGGGAAAAACTGAGACTATTCAAAAGCACTGCTGGATCAAGTGCATTATCAGAAACTGATGCTGAATTTATATCTTTAAATTTAACAGACAGCGTCTGTTGAATTAATGATGTTTGATTATCAGCATTTTGAAATTTAACAGACAATGTCTGTTGAAACTGTGGATAAGCCAGATAAAAACTCCGGTTTAAACGTAATGCGATTTCAGAAAAACCTTTCAGATTTTTTTGTCTGAGTTTTACAGAAATATTACTAATAACAGCTTTACCATATTCAGCTCGATCTGTTCCATTTTGTTCATATTCAACGATATAATAACCAATCAACCAATTTCTCAGCGTTAAGGAGGTATTTACCTGTTTTTTGACCTGGCTTATAAAAAAGATATGAGTTTCTTCAATAAGCAATGCCAATTGCGTAATATTCCCTATTGATTGTTCATTATTAAGCATTCTTAACTGCTGATATTTTTTAATTTGTGCCTCTTTGCGTAAACTTTTGCATGCTCTGCGGTTAAAATATGTTTTAGCAAGCTGATTCTTCGACTTCGCTTAGTACAAGTGACACGGATTGGGTAGATAAACAGATTTTAATTTTTGCCCGCGAATGATTTTTTTGCCCGCGAATGGCGCTAATTTTCGCTAATGATTTTTTGTCATCGAATGAAACGTTTTATTTCTTTGTCATCGAATGAAACTAATTTTTTAATTTTTATTCGCGTTAATCTGCGTAATTAGCGGGTAATCTTTTTTTTATTTTATTAGTGTAATTAGTGTATAAAATTTAAAATCAGATAACTTCGTATGCTTCTGTAAAATTAAGTTCTTTAATAACTTCTTTATTATGAAATGATATCTGATCAAAAAGCTTATGCGTTTTAAGTCTTATGATAGTTTCCTTTTTTGATAATATACCAGTCTCAAATAATAAAAGGGTAGTGTATAATGTATCATCTGCAACCGGTCCTTTTACAATATCATAAGGATGTATAAGGTTTCCCTTTCTGTTTGAAACGATAAAGTCTAACCATTGCTCATCTGCTTTTTCAAATATTTTTGTTTGATAGTTGGGATTATAAATCAAATCATCATTGATTTCATAAATTGATACAATTGATTTTACATTTCCAATTCTTTTTTTTTTAATTGTTGCCCAACTTTCAGCTTGATTTATATTTGTCGTAGTATAGAAACCGTTTCCAAAATCGAGTAAACGCTGAACATCAAATATCTTTGGATATTCCACAATTTCTATTCCTCCATGAAATAATTTCATTTTCTTCTTTCAATAAAATCAGTAATCTGAGCAATAATATATTCTAATCCTTGCGTATGCAAAACTTTATATCCATCTGCCAGAAAACTAAAAACAGCAGTTTGTTCAAATTCTTTTAATGCTTCTTTACCTGAAATTTTTTTTGAAATTTTATAATTTTCAAGGCAAAATAACTGGAACTTATGTATTTCTGTTAGTGTAATCATAGTAAGTTATACAAAATCAGGATATGTTAACATTTTTGTATTTTTTTCATCTTCAAGCATAAGAAAAAGTTTAGCTGTACTTAAATGCCAGAGTTTACTTTCTTCTTCAGATAGTTTTTCATAAAGTTTTGAATTATAAAGATAGTGTAGCGCTTCATTAAAATTCAGATTTTTATTCTTGTTTATTAATGAAATTAAATCCTGAATTTTTAATGGAAGAATTGCTTCAAATGTTTTGCTATCCATATTTTTTTATTTGTTTCAGAATTTAACTCTGTTAATCCGTGTTATCAGCGGGTAATAATTTTTTTATTTTTATTCTGCTAATGTTTTTTCTTTGCCCGCGAATGGCGCTAATTCTCGCTAATTTTATCATTCTTTGAATTAGCTAGTC
>CAIZXK010000128.1 GCA_903936865.1 uncultured Bacteroidales bacterium
CATCTTAGTGTTAATTATATGATGGCAAAGGATTCCGTTAAAAAAAGACTGGAAACCGGACTTTCATTTACCGAATTTACCTATCAATTAGTTCAGGGTTATGATTTTTTATGGCTCAACGAGAATAAAAACTGTAAATTGCAAATGGGTGGTTCCGATCAATGGGGAAATATAACCACAGGAACCGAACTTATCAGACGTAAAAATGGAGGCGAAGCTTTTGCTTTAACTTGTCCGCTCATTACCAAAGCAGATGGAGGAAAATTCGGCAAAACTGAATCTGGAAATATATGGCTTGATCCGGAGAAAACATCTCCTTATAAGTTTTATCAGTTTTGGTTAAATTGTTCGGATGCTGATTCAGCCAAATACATCCGGATTTTCTCTATGTTTAGCAAAGATGAAATAGAATCACTGGAAAAACAGCACAATGAAGCTCCTCACCTGCGGGTTTTGCAAAAAGCACTGGCAAAAGATATGTGTATAAGGGTACATTCCGAAGAAGATTACAACGCAGCCATTGAAGCTTCCGAAATTCTTTTCGGGAAAGGTACAACCGAAACGTTAAAACGGATGTCAGAAGACACATTATTATCAGTATTTGAAGGAGTTCCTCAATGTGAAGTTTCAAAAACCGACATAGAAGCAGGAGTTAATATTGTTGATTTTGTAAGTGAAAAAACCGGAATCTTTCCTTCAAAAGGAGAAGCCCGAAGAATGTTAAAAGACAATGGGGTATCAGTAAATAAGGAAAAAGTAACCGAAGCAACAATGATTACCAACGATTTGCTTTTAAATCATAAATACCTGATTGTTCAGAAAGGGAAAAAAAATTATTATCTGGTAATTATTTCATAATCCGTTAATTCATACTCTTTCATATTTTTATTTCAAAAATATATTATCTTTGTAAAATGAATTTGGTTTTAGAAAATATTAATACAATCAGGCAATTGTGTATAAAACACAAAGTAAGCAAGTTATATGCTTTTGGTTCGGTTTTAACAAATAAATTTTCTAACGAAAGTGATATTGATTTAATTGTTGATTTTGAGAATGTAGACCTAAATAGTTATGCTGATAATTATTTTGATTTTAAGTTTTCTTTAGAAGATACTTTCAATAGAAAAGTTGATTTATTGGAGAATAAAGCCATTAAAAATCCATTTTTAAAAAAGGTAATTGATTCATCTAAACAGTTAATTTATGGTTGATGAGATAAATACATAGTTGTATGATATTTTGCAATCGATAAATGAGATTGAAAGCTATTTTTTTGAAAGACCAAAAGAATTTTTGGTCTTTGTAAATGATATTCGTACAAAAAGAGCTATAGAAAGAAATTTAGAAATAATTGGAGAAGCATTAAATAGAATTATCAAGCAATTTCCTGATATTCAAATTTCAAATTCCAGAAAAATTATTGATTTAAGAAACAGAATCATACATGGTTATGATACCATTGCCGATGAAGTAATTTGGGGTATAATTATAAATCATATCCCCATTTTAAAGAAAGAAATAGAATCAATTTTAGAATCATAGTATTATTTTTCTGCTCAATTTAAGACAATATTTCGATAGACTTTTATAAAATGCTGATAATGCAAACTTCGACAAGGTTGCAATTGTTTGCATAATACATTAATTATCAATTGAAAAAACTTTGTCAAAGTTTAACGAACTAAAGTAAGACTTACACAATTTAATTTTCCTCCCAACGGAGGATTAAGTTTCGACACTTTTACTTCTGCTTTTAAAACAGCCGGAAACTCTTTGTAAAGTTCATCCAAAATACGATTCGCAACGTTTTCGAGTAATTTCGACTTAATTTCCATTTGCTTTTTTATCAGTTGATAAACACTTAAATAATTGATGGTAAGATGCAAATCATCATGAATAGCAGCATCATTTACATCTGCTTCTATACTCAAATCAACCAAAAATTTAGTTCCAATCACTTGTTCTTCCTTAAAACAACCATGATAGGAAAAAAACTCCATTCCTTCCAATTTTATTAACGACATAATATATGATATTCAGATTATTGACTAATTAATTTCCAAACTTCAAACCTACGTATTTTTTTTGAATTTGAACGAAAAGCAGAAAAAAATAGATAGAATATGTAATAAATCTTTAATTTTGTACTTTAAAATATTTGAAATGGAAGAAAATACTACCAATGTTAATAATAAGCCAACGCTTAATTTTATTGAAGAAATTGTTGAACAAGATATAAAAAACGGGAAAAACGAAAGTCGTGTTCATACACGTTTTCCGCCAGAACCCAATGGTTATTTGCATATTGGACATGCAAAATCGATTTGTCTCAATTTTGGCTTGGCAAACGAATATAATGGAAAATGCAATTTGCGTTTTGACGATACAAATCCAACAAAAGAAGATGTTGAATATGTTGATTCAATTCGTGAAGATGTTAAATGGCTTGGATTTAATTGGGCTGGAGAATATTATGCTTCCGATTATTTTGATCAGCTGTATGATTGGGCTGTTAAGCTAATAAAAATAGGCAAAGCTTATGTTTGCGATCTTACGCAGGAAGAAATGGGTGCTTACCGAGGCACACCAACCAAACCAGGTACAGAAAGTCCTTTTCGTAATCGTGGTGTAGAAGAGAATCTCGATTTATTTGCAAGGATGAAGAATGGTGAATTTGCAGATGGAAGCAGAGTATTGCGCGCTAAAGTAGATATGTCCTCACCCAATATGCATATGCGCGATCCGATTTTATACCGTATTTTACATTCCGAACATCACCGTACAGGCAATAAATGGTGTATTTATCCAATGTACGACTATGCTCACGGACAGAGCGATTCCATCGAAGGTATTACGCACTCAATATGTACTTTAGAGTTTGAAGTACATCGCCCGTTGTATGAATGGTTTATCAAAACACTCGAAATTCATGCTCCGCAACAAATTGAATTTGCACGTCTTAACATCAGTTATACCCTAATGAGTAAACGAAAATTACTTGAACTGGTAAATGAAAAATATGTTAGCGGATGGGATGATCCCCGAATGCCGACTATTTGCGGAATTCGCCGTAGAGGTTATACACCTGAGTCCTTAAGAAATTTTGCCGAAATAATTGGAGTGGCAAAACGCGATAACGTTATAGATGTTGCACTTTTGGAACATTGCATTCGCGAAGATCTGAATAAAAAAGCCATGCGTGTAATGGCTGTTCTAAATCCATTAAAAATTGTAATTGATAATTATCCTGAAACTTCAGAGGAACTGGATGCTATCAATAATCCTGAAGATGAATCAGCTGGAAACCGTAAAGTTCCATTTTCAAAAACAATTTACATCGAACGTGATGATTTTATGGAAGAACCTTCAAAAAAATATTTCCGTTTATCACCAGGTAATGAAGTAAGGTTGCGTTATGCATATTTCATTAAATGCGAAAGTTTTGTAAAAGACGAAAATGAAGAAATTATCGAAGTACATTGTACTTACGATCCTGCTTCGCGTGGAGGAAATTCTCCCGATGGCAGAAAAGTAAAAGGAACCATTCACTGGGTTTCGGCTGAACATGCTGTGGATATCGAAGTCAGATTATTTGAAAGATTATTCAACGCTTATAATCCCGAAGAATACCCTGAAGGTGGAAGTTATAAAGATAATCTGAATCCGGATTCAATAAAAGTTCTGAATACTTGTAAAGCTGAACCTTTTTTAAAAAATGTTCCTGTATTAAGTAATTATCAGTTTGAACGTTTAGGATATTTTTGCGTAGATCAGGATTCTAAAGATGGAAAAATGGTTTTTAACCGAACTGTTTCTTTAAAGGATTCATGGGCAAAAATAGAGAAAAAGGAAGAAAAATAATACTGACTTAAATTGGTATAATAATCAAAAAAGCCTTGCAACCAACAGATTGTAAGGCTTTTTATATAAGAAATGGTTGGTTTATTCTTTTCTGAATGCTTTGGGCTTAACTACAGCAAAAGTTCTGATAATGTTAAAGCCAAAGAAAACATCTCCTTTGTTCCATTTGCCTTGCGTTTCAGTAATAAAACCCCTTTCATACAAGGGTTGTGAATTGGTGAAAAACAATTGAAAAACATGTCCGCCTGTTTCTATGTCAACTCCTAATGAAAGCGAATTATCAAAATCATCTGCAGTTTGTCCAGGTAATAACTGGTAATATTCAGCATTTACCGACAATCTTTTAGTTAACTTGTATCTTCCTCCACCACCTATAGCAAAAATATTGTTTTGATCAATTACACGCTTAACCAGATTTTTATGAACAAAAGATGGCATTAGTTGCAGCGACAACTTATCAGTAAACTTTCTGGCAATAAGCAATTGATTTACGAAAGATAAGCGGGAAGAAAAGAAATTATCCCTTGTTGGATCTTCCCATTTTAATGTATTAATAGCCATGCCACCAAAATATGAAATGGAAATTGGCATATTC
>CAIZXK010000129.1 GCA_903936865.1 uncultured Bacteroidales bacterium
ACTCGGTATGAGCCAAATAAAATCATTTCTGTCGGGATGAGTACTTTTATTCCGAACCCGATTGATTAATTGAAAAAAATAAATCTTTACTTTTAAATATCAGCATGTTGTTTGTTGAAAATATTTTTGGCAAATCAAAATTTGCATTTGCAACTTGAAATCATCATTAAAATAACAAACCTTCACTTTAAAAAAGAGGAGTTTTGTTTTTATAAATACCTAAAACCTACATGAGTTATCATTAGCTTTTTATTATTAGCTATTTGCAATGTTTTATCTTCATTTTTTTTAATTTGTGTAATTCGTATCAAAAAATAATAAAATATGTGGATAAAAGGTTTTACAGTAAATATAAATATAATTGAATTATTATGGCAACTTTTTACTTATTTTTGTGGTCTATATTTATGGTTAAAATTAGATTTTTTTAGATATCTGTTATCTTTCTAATTATCAACTATCGAAAAAATAGTTTTATCAAAAAGCCGATAAAAATAATAGTAAGTAAAGTTGAAAGTTTTAATAAATATTTTTAAATGTTATGGAAAAGGGAATGTATATAATATCTGAAATTTATAAAAAGGTTTTTTTTCTTTTTTTCTTAATTTTAATATCATTGAAATTAAATGCACAACAATATAATGCAGCTGGAACAGCTGTGGCTATGAGTACTTCCGGATGTTATCAGCTTACAAATACAACGGGTCAGGCTGGTGCTGTCTGGAATATTTATATGATTAATTTAAATCAGGCTTTTGATATAACTTTAACACTTAATTTCGGAAACAGACCCGATTTATATTATGGAGATCCTTTATGTGGAGCTGATGGAATGTCATTTATTCTGCAACCATTAAATACTGGCACAGTAGGAGTGGGTTCTGGTGTTGGTTTTCATGGTATTACACCATCTTTAGGTGTTGTAATGGATACTTATCATTACAACCCTACAGATCCGCCAAATCAGCATATTTCGATTAATAAAAACGGAGATGAATTGCATGGTACAACAAATGAATTAGTTCCACCTTCTGCCGCTATTGGGTTCCCAGCTAATATTACAGATGGATTGGATCATTTATTTCGTTTGGTATGGAATCCTACAACGACGACATTAAAAGTTTTTTTTGGGAATGCAACTACACTTCCTACAACTCCAACACTATCCTATACCGGTAATATTGTTGCCAATATTTTTTCAGGAAATCCAAATGTATTCTGGGGTGTTGGAGGTTCAACAGGTGGATGTTGGAATGTTCAAACTGTTTGTATTAAAACTACTTCAAATTTTACAGCTGATTCATCTTCATGTGTTGGAGATTCTGTTCATTTTACTGACAATAGTGTAAGTGGATTACCAATACAAGCTTATATGTGGGATTTTGGTGATGGTACATATTCCGGTTTACAGAATCCTACTCATATATATAATAATCCTGGCACTTATAATGTTACACTTGAAATATTTAATTCAGGAGGCTTTTTTTCAGGAATAACTCATCAAATGATAGTTCATCCCAAACCAACTGTTGTTGTTAACAGTCCATCAATTTGTATTGGCGACTCAGCCACATTAAATGCAACTGGTGCTGCTACATATACATGGAATAATGGTTTATTATCTGGTGCAGTTAAGAAAGTAGCTCCTATAATTACATCTTCATATATTGTTACAGGTGTAAGTCCCTTTGGTTGTGTTAATAAAGATACTTCATTGGTTACCGTTAATCCATTACCGATTATAAATACGATAGGCGATACCATTTGTTTTGGTGACACTGCTACTCTATTTGTTTCAGGAGGAAACAATTATTTGTGGATTACAGGAGATACATTACAGACAATTTATCCAATTCCGCTTTTTACAACAAATTATAGTGTTGTTGTAACTTCCATTAATGGATGTATAGATTCTTCATTTGCAACTGTGTTGGTTAATAATCCTCCAATACTCAGTATTACTTCTCCTGTTTCAATTTGTGATGGTGATTCTGCAATTTTAACTGTTAATGGAGGTGTTATTTATCAATGGGATAATGGATTAACATCTCAGAATATTAGTGTGAGTCCTAGTGTGAATACTGTTTATTCCGTGGAAGTTACCGATGTTAATGGATGTAAAAATGATACTTCAACATCCGTAACAATTATAAGCAACCCGATTGCAGTTATTTCTGCAGATATGGATACTGTTTGTTCTGGAAATCCAATTGTTTTAACAGCAAGTGGAGGGAATACTTTTCTTTGGAATACAGGAGAAAACTCATCCTCAATTACAATTTATCCTATTAATAATGCAACATTTAATTGTACTGTTTATAATAGTGCAAATGGTACTACGTGTTCAAATTCTGCTGTTTATGCTGTATATGCAGAAAATTGCAATACATTATATATTCCTAATGCATTTGTCCCTATAGGTGTCAATAAAATATTTAAACCAATTGGAAATTTCTCTGAAGGAACTGAATATTATTTAGTTATTTATAATAGATGGGGACAATTAATTTTTGAAACCTATAATTTTGATGAAGGTTGGGATGGAACTTATAATGGAAAACCTGTGCAAGCTGGTGTTTACGTATATTATTTAAGAATGAGATTTGGAAACCAGAAAGCAAATTTTGAAAGAACTGGAAAAGTTACTTTAGTCGAGTAATTTTGATGTATAATTATATTTAAAGGGGTTCTAAAAATTAGATTTTTTGAGGCGAACAAGATTTTAAATCCGCAGTTTACTAATGTAAATGAAGATTTTAAAATTGAAGTTCAACGAAGAAAAAGCAATTTTTAGAAGTCTTGTTTAATTAATCTTCAATCTGTATTCCAATTTTTTCAGTATCTAACCAAAAATTCGGATAGGATTTACTAACATGATTAATGTTGTCAAATCCTATTTTTCCAGTTAATATTGCTAATGGTGCAAAACTCATTATCATTCTGTGATCATTATATGTTTTGATATTATCTTTAATAATAATTTCTGATGGCAATATTGAAAATGAACTTTCATCTTCGATTTTAATAGAACCGTTTATTTTAATTAATTCATTGCATAATGCATGAAATCTATCTGTTTCTTTTATTTTCAGGCTTTCCAATCCATATAGTCTGGCTGTTATTCCAAGTCCTAAACAAGTTACAGCAATTGTTTGTGCAATATCCGGATAATTGGTAAAATCAAAATCAAATTTTTTGCAAATTTCTTTTGTTTTTCTTAGGATTATTCCATCAGTCACAAATTCAGTATGTACACCAAAATTTTCAAATATTTTCGATAAAATAGCATCTCCCTGGTAATCATTTTTTCTTAATCCAATTAATTTTATACTTACGTTTGAAGAGAAAGCAACAATTTCATACCAATAACCAGCAGAACTCCAGTCTATTTCGGATTTAATTTTTTTTGGTTGAAATGGATTATTATAAATAGTAATTTCATTTTCAAAAATATAAACATTTACTCCAATATTTCTTAATAAATTAATTGTAAGCAAAATATATGGATAAGAGGTAATATTACCTACTAATTTGATCTTTAGTCCATTCTTTAGAAATGGTGCTATCAGAAGCAAAGAGGTAATAAATTGGCTGCTTTTAAATGCTACAATATCAACCTCTCCACCTTCAAGTACTCTTCCTTCGATTTTCAAAGGTGGAAAACCTTCTTCTTTTAAGTATTTGATACTAGCTCCTAAAGATATTAATGCATCAACAAGCTCACCTATTGGACGTTGCTGCATTCGTTCATCGCCTGTTAAAATCCATTTCCCAGGTGTTATTGAAAGCAATGAGGTTAAAAAACGCATTGCAGTTCCTGCATTATTTATATTAATTTCTACGAAAGTATCAGATCCAATGTTTTTTTCTATCAGATTTAACTTTTCAACTAATAATTTCGAATCATCAGCATCCGAAATCTGAATTGATTTGTAATTTTTATCTGTTAAGAAACACAATATCAATGCCCTGTTTGAAATGCTCTTTGAATAAGGCAATTTGATTTCGATTTCCTCATTGATTTGAACAGGATTATAAGTAATCAATGTCATTTTTTATAAAGGCTTGTATAAAAATGAATACTTTCTGAAATAAGACTTTCATTGCAATTATTGTCGATTAATGCTTTACCAATTTCTGAAATCAAGGTAAAATTTACTTTTCCATTTCTATTCTTTTTATCTTGTTTGATAATAGAAAGAAGTTCGATAATAATATTATTATCAATATAATAAATTGGGAAAAGTGAAGAAATGTAATTGTAAATTAAATTTGCTTTTTCGTTACTCAATCCATTAATGATAACAGAAATATAAGTTTCACAAATTATACCTATAGCAACGGCTTCCCCATGCAATAGTGGATTCTTATCATTGTTTAGAGAGTAGCTTTCAATAGCATGAGCTATTGTATGCCCATAATTTAATATCTTTCTTATATCTTTTTCTAAAGGATCTGAATTTACAATATTACTTTTTACAAAAACAGCTCTTTTAATTATTTCGTGTTGATTATAAATTTGTTCCGGAGATATTTTAATTATCATTTCCCATAATTCAGGATCCATAACAAGGGCATGTTTTATAATTTCTGCAAATCCTGCATATAATTCTCTTTTTGGTAATGTTTTTAAAAAATCAATATCAATAAATATTACTTCCGGATCAGAAAAAACACCTAATTGATTTTTGAAACCTTTATAATTTACACCGGTTTTTCCTCCGATTGAAGCATCTATCATTGCTAATAGTGTAGTAGGGATGTTAATATAGTGTAAGCCCCTTTTAAAGATAGAAGCAGAAAAACCGCCAATATCACTGATTACTCCGCCCCCTAAATTAACAACTAACGTATTACGATCAAGGTTTAATTCTGTATATTTCCCCCAAATATCTATTGCATTTTGAATTGTTTTTGTTGATTCACCACTTTTTAGCTCAATTATTTTTGCTGTACGAAAAGATGGTATTCCTAATATTTTTGGTAAACAATACTTTTTTGTGTTTTCATCAACAATAATTACAACTTGAGAAAATGCTTTTATTATTTGTTGAAAATGCTCAAAATCAAATGCATTTATTTCCCCAATGTAAATAGGATAAGGATGTTCTACTATTTTTGATATTCTTTCCATGCTTTTACAAAATTAACAAATATTTAAGACAGAATGCCAATTAATGAATTTATTTTTGCATAAATTCTAAACTTATTGATATGCTTATATTTAACAATACAGAAATTGCTTTCTCAAATAAAACTGATTATGAACTTCGAAAAGCTTATTGGTTATTTAAAACCATCGAAAAACCAATTATTGTTAATATTGGCAGCAAATTATTAAACCTGGCAATTTTTTTAGGTTTTCCCATTAAATGGATAATAAAACCTACTGTTTTTCAACATTTCTGTGGAGGCGAAACTATTAATGAAAGTGATAATACAATTGAGAATTTAGCTAAAAGTAAAATAGGGACAATTTTGGATTATTCTGTTGAAGGTAATCACAATGAAATTGATTATGACAAGGCTACAAATGAGTTATTGTCAGTTATCAAAAAATCTTCTGTAAATAAAAACATTCCTTTTGTGGTTTTCAAAGTAACTGGAATTGCTCGATTTTCATTATTAGAGAAAATAAATAACAACATACAACTTACATCAGAAGAAATTGAAGAATATAATAGGGTAATTATTAGAGTTGATAGAATTTGTGATGCAGCATTTTCTATTGACTTACCGGTTTTTATAGATGCAGAAGAAACCTGGATACAAAATGCAATTGATAAAATTGCAATGGATATGATTAGAAAGTATAATTCAAACAAAGCTATTGTATATAATACATTGCAAATGTATCGGCATGACAGATTTTCATTATTGGAGGAAATAATTAGGGAAGCAAATCAGAATTCATATAAAATTGGTGTTAAATTAGTTAGAGGTGCATATATGGAAAAGGAAAGGGAAAGAGCTTTGAAAAATGGATATCCATCACCTATTCAGATTAATAAGGAAGCAACTGATATGGATTTTGATAAAGCTATTACTTTATGTATTAATAATGCTGATATAGTTTCTGTTTGTGTTGGAAGTCATAATGAAATAAGTAACACCCGTTTTGCTGAATTAATTGATAAAAAAGGATTTTTACGTGATGATAAAAGATTTTATTTTGCTCAGCTATTGGGAATGAGTGATCATATCAGCTACAATCTTGCTCATGAAGGCTTTAATGTTGCTAAATATGTTCCTTATGGCCCAGTTAATGCTGTGATGCCTTATTTGATGCGAAGAGCATTGGAAAATACTTCTGTTGCCGGACAAACCGGAAGAGAGTTATCATTGATAAAAGCTGAATTGCAGCGAAGGGAAGAAGTGAAAATTTAATTTTTGAATAACAATTCTGATTTCTATTTTTTATTATCTTTGTTGCATAAAAATTATTATTTGTTTTTTTATTTAAAAATAAATATGATATTGAAAATCAAAAAATTAATGTTTTAAAAAATGATCAGACACACTTTTTTTATTTTATTATCTGCCATAATTCTTTTGTCTATGGCATCCTGCAAATGTCAGAAATCAGCTGAAAAGGCTAATATTCAAGAATCTGTTGTTAAAATTATTGCTCCAGTTATTATTTATAAAACAAATGGTGATTATAATAAAAATGTAGCTGTTATGTTATCTGATGATAAAACTGACATAATCTCTTATCCAGATATAACCGATGTTTTTTATGCAGGGAAACTTGCTTATCCTACTCAATTAGAAAATGGTTATTTACTCGATAATAGAGGTGTTAATAAAAACACTGCATTTATTAAGTATACTTATGAAGAGTATAGTAAATTACCGGCAACTCCTCAAAAAGAAGAATTAATGAAGATGATAATTTCAAAAGATCCAATTATAGAACTATATAAATGTGATAAATTACCTAAAAATGACATTCAGAAACTAAACGAATCCATTAAACAAGGTTTGCCAAATGTATGCAATAATCTAATGAAATAATTTAATAATCAACAATATCAAATAATAAAAAAATGAGAAGCAAATTAACGTATTTATTATCATTAATTGTGGGCTTGATTTTATTTAGTCAAGCAGCCTATTCAGAAATTGTTCCAATTGAAAAAGCAAGATTGGTTGCGAAAAATATTTATTATGAAAGAGTTAATCTTACAAAGGATGTTTCTTACAGTAGTATTTTCTTTAGCGATGAATTTACGGTATCTGAAAATGGGAAACCAGTTTATTATGTCTTTAATATAAGTAATGAACCTGGATTTGTATTAGTTTCAGCAGAATCAAATGCTTATCCTGTATTAGGTTACTCTTTTGAAAGTTATTTTTACCCTGAAAATTTGAATGCTACCCTAGAGTCTGAAATTCAGAACTATAAAAATCAAATAGTTGAAATTAGAACACATAATTATAAATCAGATAATGAATCATCTGCTTTATGGGAAAAATATTCAAAAACTTCATTTACAAAATCAACCGAAGGTATAACTCAAGCTGGACCATTAGTACAAACTAAATGGGATCAGAGTTGCTTTTATAATACGCTTTGCCCAGTAGGAAGCAGTGGTAACGGTTACTGTAATCATGTTCCAACTGGTTGTGTTGCAACTGCAATGGCTCAGGTTATGAAATTCTGGGCCTATCCGGCAAAAGGAGCTGGTTCTAATACTTATGCTTCAATGGGAAATCATAGTGTTGATTTTTCTACACAAACCTACAATTGGGCTGCTATGCCAAATTCATTAACTGCTGAAAATAATGAAGTAGCAAAAATTATGTATCATGCTGGTGTTGCTATGAATATGAGTTATTCTCCAGGTGGTTCAGGTGCTGTTACTGCTAATGCTGGTCAAAAATTAGCTATGAATTTTAAATATTCAACATCATCACAATATATTACAAAAACTACTAATTTAATAGATTGGCATATTAAAATCAGAGCTAATATTTTAAGTGGAAAACCTGTATTATATAGCGGAAGAGAAGGTAATTACGGACATGCATTTATTATAGATGGATTTCAATATCCTGAGTATTATCATATAAATCTTGGATGGGGAGGAAGTGGTGATGGTTATTACTATTTAAATGCAATAAATACGACTAATAATAATGGTAACTTTAATGAAGCTCAGGGAGCTGTAATAAATATTTTCCCTTCTACCATGTCTGGAGCAAAACTTACAGATGAAAATTCAACTTCAGATGAAGCAGTTATCTATCCTAATCCAAGTAATGGTTCTTTTTCTTTGATGATTAATAATGATTATTCAGGACAAGTAAGTATTAAAATTTTAGATATGACATCACGAGTAATTGAAAATGTAAGCATCGACAAGAATGATTCATTCATATCTCATAATTTTAATCTTTCGCATTTAA
>CAIZXK010000130.1 GCA_903936865.1 uncultured Bacteroidales bacterium
AATATATTTTTTAAAATTTTCATTTGTTATTCCTTTCCTTTTAATTTATTTTACAAATATTTTTTCAGAACTAACACTCTTATCAGTAATAACTTTTACTATATAATATGCAGTTGGAAAACCATTCATACTAAATGAATTTACATTATCGGTCTTATTGATTTCTTTAATCAGTTGTCCTAACGCATTAAAAACCAAAATTTGATTTATAGTTTCATTGGAATTAATATAAACAGTATTTTCAAAAGTATAAATGTTTGAATTATTAACAAGCTGATTGCTAATATTCAATGGAGAAAATGCAAATAGTATCTGGAATCGTTCGGTATTATCAGTAGTAAGACCAACGAATGAATAAGTTGCATTTTGATTTAAATCCTGTATGAAATTAGTTTTTAAATCTTTTAGGTAAATGTAAGTATTTGCAGCAAAACTATTAAGCTCGCTTGCATTTATGTTGTATGTACCATTAATACCTGCTATAAAGCTAACCGGAATTACCATATTATTGCTTATTGAAGGGAAGGTATTAATACTTAGATTTTTGTTGTTTTTAACAGAGTACAATGAAGGTGCATCAGCTAACATGGAATACCATTTTCCAACGCCTTCATTGGTAGCTGCATTGCTATTGAAATTAACAATTATTTCGTCGCTGTAATTATTTGCAGTAGAACTGACTTTTAATCGCAGTAAATCATTAGGTGTTGATTTAAGGAAGTTCTGTGTACCGGGATGAACCCTTGCCGTATTAGGAGTAGTATAAGTTCCTGCAGCTTTTGACTGTACAAAATATGCCTGATGTGGAGCTATAATGTTTGTAACACCATTAGTTCCTGCAACATTCTTTTTGTAAGTACCATAATTACCATTGGTATTATTCCAAATCCAGATAGAAGGATCGGTATTTTCCAATACATTATCACGATTAGTATAACCAGCAGCATCCCAATCAATTGCAGAAGCATAAGGATTTCCCACTAAATTAAAGTAGTTGACACTATATCCAACATTTATGGATTTATCTCCATTATTCAGGGTGCCGTTAAATTCATGCGTAGCATTACCACCATAAGCACTGCTATAAGCAACAAGATAGCCTCTGCCATTTTCAAAATTATCGAAACCAGTTGCATAAGAAGAATTGGTTGCTCTGATATTTATCCATGGTAAACTTGGGTAAACAACACTGGTACCTTCATCCCATTTAAAAAAGTCAAAGGTAAGATCAACCGTATTTGGTGCAAAATTAGGTTTGATAAGTTGTGCATCAACCGGAGATGAAAGGAAATGCCAAGAGTTGTCTTTTGCAATATAACGCTCAATTTTCACTTTATCTCCAGTAGGAACATTTCCTTTTGTGATTAAAGAACCTGTTCCAGAAACTGTAGATTTAATTACCAGGCTATTATTATCTGCTATATCTAAATCTCCATTGATAGTTAAAGTTCCATTATAAGGAATCTCAACTGATGCTCCAGCTTCAATTTTAAGTTTATTACATACACTTCCTGAAGCAACAACAGGATTTATTAATGCAGATAAAACTGTAACATTTGTAGACGCACTTGGAATAATTCCATCTGACCAATTATTAATATTGTTCCAACTAGAATTAACAGCATCATTTTTCCAATATTTACCAAATGAAACTTGTCTAGTTCTCCATGTCCAATTTTCACCGTTTACTGTAAAATCAGAATCTGTTAAATCATAAAATGGAAAATCAAAATTAACAGCATAATTTCCATTATATTCATAATATGGATTTACTAACTCATTAGGTTTATCATAGACAAGTCCAAGAGAACCAATTCCTCCAACACCATTCATAGTGAATCTGAATACTTCATATTCAATACCAGCTGTAAATGAAGTAGTGGGCGCTCCCGAATTGTAGGCAAATCTTTGAATTATATAATCACTATAATTTGGATCTTGAGTAACCTGACCTATCAATACTGTACCATAACTTGAACTTGTAACAGTAAAAACAGGTAAATGAGATTTAGCATAACGAAAATCTACCTGAAAATAATTCAATGATGCTCCAGACAAGTTTTGATCTGACTTTATTTTAACTATAACTTCATTTCCGATAACAGTAAATGTCGACTGAAAATACTGAGCAAACATAAATGCTGGCATACAAAAAAGAAATGATAAAAGCAGAATCTTTAATTTAAGTTTATTTAATTGTTTTAACATATTATTATAATTTTAATTATTATTTAATTTGG